>NZ_JBHWVI010000032.1:0-59296 GCF_042737005.1 Streptomyces sp. NPDC060027 | reverse complement strand
CTGCCGTAGTGCTGCATGTGGAGCGCGCGGCGCCGTCGCCGGTCGCCAGGAGGGACAGCTCGCCGCGGCGGGAGGTCAGGCCGGCGCCGTCCCCGTCGACTCCAGTCCGGTCACCCGCGCTATCTGGCAGGCCGCGGCGAACGCGGAGCCCTTTCCCAGTCCGGCCACGCCCGGGAGCCCCTCCTGTTCGCGGACATCGAGCAGCACCGTCCCCGCGGTCGCGTCGAAGGCCATCGATCCCCACACGGAGCGGTCCCCACGCCCGGGCCGCCACCGGAAGTGGATCTCCTCGTCCCCCTTCTCCGCAACGAGGAACACCCGTTGCGACGAGGTCAGTTCCGCGCGCACCCGCTCCCGCCATCCGTCCGCGAGGGGCATCGGCCGCAGCAGCAGCCGCTGTCGCTCGCCCAGCGCGTCGTCGCGGAGCGACAGGCCGGAGGTCCGGGCCCGCCGCCGCAGCAGCAGAGCCGCGACAGCCGCGAAGACGAAGCTGACGACGGCCCAGACCAGGACCGTGCCCGCGATCTCCTGAGCCAGGGCGGGCCAGGAGATGCCGTCGTCCACCAGGCCGATGAGCAGCGTGGTGAGGGCCAGCGGAAGGCACCGGCCCGCGACCGTGCCCCAGCAGGCCACGAGCAGACGGGTCAGCGTCTCCCGTGTCGTCCGACGGTTCGCTTTCATGGAGTCACCTCCGGATGGTTCGGCCCAGGTTGCGGAGGGCCGGGGCCCCGGCCCGGCACCGTATGCCATCGAGGAAGCGGCGACCTGTGCGAGGGGCCGCGCGGGAGGGCCCGTGTCATCAGTTGGTGGTCTCCGGCGGCGCCGGCGCCCTCGACCCGCGCAGCGGGAGCACACTTACCCCCTTCACGTCTGTGGCGGAACTGTGCTTCGACGCCACGGCAATCCACCGCAACACCGGACAGATGGGCGACAACAGGCGGCATGCGCCCCCGACCTGCGCCGACCGGCGATCGTGATCAACTCGTGACGCCCCCGGACCCCGCCCGAAACCGCCACTCCCGCCCGGCCGGGACGGGGCGTCTTCACAGGTCACCCGCATGACGGCCACATTCACCCGCCCCATATGGTCACCTTCAACAGCGGCACCCTTGTTCTGGAGCGCAACGCCCAGGGGTCCGCTTCGAAGGTGGGTAATCCATGCGCAAGTTCGCCATAGGCGCCGTCGTCTCCGGCGCCCTGGCCCTGGCCGTGCCGGCCGCGTCGGCCACCACTCCGGACTTCACCTTCTCGAAGGTGGTCGTCAACGGCGGCAAGCCGATCGTCGTCGGCACCACGAACGTGGTGAACGTCCCGGTCACGTACACCCTGACCCGCCCCTCCGACATCGTGCTCGACAACGAGACGAAGGCCGCGGGCATCGCCCTCTACCGGGGTTCGCTCTCCAGGATCGCGAACGAACTCGGGAACGACAAGAAGCCCACCTGCACCACCACCGCCACGACCGCCACGACGCTGACCGAGTCGTGCACGGAGACGATCGCCCTCGACCCGTACGGCTCGCTGTACGAGGCCGCGGACGCCACCACCTGGCACGCGGCCGGTTACTACGGGCGCATCGCCTCGGACGAGGACGACTCCGACGGCCACGTCAGCGTCAACTACGCCGACGACATGTGGGGCCCCCTGGCCTCCGTGCAGATCAAGCGGGCCGCCAAGCTCACCGTCAACGCGGGCCCGGAGCCGGTCACCAAGGGCAAGACCCTCACCGTCACCGGCGGCCTGACCCGCGCCAACTGGTACAGCAGCGAGTACGCGGGCTACACGGGCCAGCCGGTCGCCCTCCAGTTCAAGGCCAAGGGCGCGAGCGCCTACACGACCGTCAAGACGGTCACGTCCGGCACCTCCGGCGCGCTCAAGACCACCGTCAAGGCCTCGGCCGACGGCACCTACCGCTTCTCCTTCGCCGGAACGTCCACCACCGGAGCCAAGGCGGCCACCGGTGACTACGTCGACGTGAAGTAGGCCGCGGCGCGCTACGAGCGCGCTGTCCAGCACCGACACACCGCCCTCGCAGGTAACGACTCTGTTGCCTCGGGGGCGGTTTCTCTTGACGCCCCCGCCTCCCCCGGCCTACTTTCCTCGCACCAGCAATAGGAAACTTTCCTAACAATGATCTTGCGGTGGACTTCCCGAAGGCACCCCTGGGAAGCTGGTCGGCCAAGAAGGGCAGGTGGCGACAGACATGGCAGGATCCGCCGGTACGCCGGGCACTCCGCGCGTCCTGCGCGCGATGAACGACCGCGCCGCTCTCGATCTGCTGCTCGCGCACGGCCCCCTCTCACGGACCCGGATCGGGAAGCTCACCGGGCTGTCCAAGCCCACCGCCTCGCAGCTCCTCGCCCGCCTGGAAGCGGCGGGACTCGTGCTCGCCACCGGCACGAGCGAGGGCCGGCCCGGCCCCAACGCCCAGCTGTACGTGGTCAATCCGGGCGCCGGTCACGCGGCGGGCCTGGACGTCACCCCCGAACGCATCCTGGCCGCCGTCGCCGACATCACCGGCCGCACGGTCGGCGAGTACGAGCTGCCCACCCCGGGCCGCCGCCCGGCCCAGCCCGTCGTACGCCAGGTCACCGACGCCCTCGACGGCGCGGTGAAGGCGGCCGGGCTCGCCCGGGACGACGTCCGCCGCCTGGTCATCGGCACCCCCGGCGCCTTCGACCCCAACACCGGCCGGCTGCGCTACGCCTCCCACCTGCCCGGCTGGCACACCCCCACCCTCCTCGACGAGCTGGCGGCCGCGCTGCCGATGCCCGTCGAGTACGAGAACGACGTCAACCTCGTCGCCATCGCGGAGCAGCGGCTCGGTGCCGCCCGGGGCCACGAGGACTTCGTCCTGCTGTGGAACGAGGGCGGTCTCGGTGCCGCGCTCGTCCTCGGCGGCCGGCTGCACCGCGGCTGGACCGGCGGCGCGGGCGAGGTCGGCTTCCTGCCGGTGCCCGGCGCGCCCCTGGTGCGCCAGGTGACCAAGGCCAACAGCGGCGGCTACCAGGAACTGGCCGGTTCGCAGGCCGTCCCCAAGCTGGCGCGCGAACTCGGCATCAAGGACCTGCCCACGGGTCCGTACGCCGAGGTCGCGGCCACCGTCGTCGAACGTGCCGCCGCCGTCGACGAGGGCCCCTACCGGCAGCTCCTGGAGACGTACGCGACCGGGCTCGCCACCGGTCTGGCCTCCCTCGTCTCCGTGCTCGACCCCGAACTCGTCGTCCTCAGCGGATCGTCGCTCACCGCGGGCGGGGAACCGCTGCGCGCCCTGGTCCAGGCCGAGCTGGAGGAGCTGGCCGCGTCCCGGCCACGGCTCGTCGTCGGCGACGTACTCGAACACCCCGTGCTGCGCGGCGCGTTGGAGAGCGCCCTGGCAGCCACCCGCGACGAGGTCTTCGACACCTCCCGCTGAACCCGCCCCAAGCCCGCAACTCCCCCGTCCCGCCCCGTCCTTCGCAGGGAGACCTCACCATGCCCGGAATGTCCCGAAAGGCGGCTGTCGCGCTCGCCGCCTCCGCCTCGATAGCCCTCCTCGCCACCGCCTGTACCGGCCAGTCGGACTCCGGCGCGAGCGACGACGCGTCCAAGGAGCAGACGATCAACTTCTGGCACGCCTGGAGCGCGCCGAACGAGGTCAAGGCCGTGAAGTCGCTGGTCGCGGGCTTCGAGAAGGCGCACCCCAACATCCACGTCAACGTCGTCGGCAACATGACGGACGACAAGATCAACCAGGCGCTGCGCGCGGGCGGCGACAAGGCCCCCGACGTCGTCTCCTCCTTCACCACCAACAACGTGGGCAAGTTCTGCTCGTCCGGCGCCTTCATCGACCTGAACCCCTTCTTCAAGAAGGCGGGCATCGACCCCGAGACGACGTTCCCGAAGGCGATGAACGAGTACACCCAGTTCGACGGCAACCGCTGCACGGTGCCGCTGCTCGGTGACGCGTACGGGCTCTACTACAACAAGACCGCCTTCGAGAAGGCCGGGATCGCCTCCCCGCCGAAGACCTGGTCGGAGTTCGAGAAGGACGCCAAGAAGCTCACGATCACCAAGGGCGACTCCTACTCCCAGCTCGGCTTCATGCCGAACTACCACGGCTGGGAGTCGACCACCGAGCACTACTTCGGGCAGTTCTCCCCGACGTACTTCGACAGCAGCGGCAAGTCCAACATCGCCAAGGACCCCGCCTTCACGGCCGGGTTCACCCTCCAGAAGAAGCTGGTCGACGCGCTCGGCGGCTACAAGAAGCTGGAGACCTACCGTTCCAAGCTCGGTGACGAATGGGGCCCCAAGCACCCCTTCCACACCGGTCAGGTCGCCATGCAGCTGGACGGCGAGTGGCGGCTCGGCATGGCCGAGGAGGCCAAACCCGGTTTCGAGATCGGCGTCGCCCCGCTGCCCGTCCCGGACGACCGGGCGGACCAGTACGGCAAGGGCTACATCACCGGCACCATCGCGGGCGTCGCGGCCACCAGCAAGAAGCAGAACGCGGCCTGGGAGCTGGTCAAATACATGACCACGGACACGGACGCGGTGGTCGGCTTCGCCAACGACATCCGCAACGTCCCCTCCACCCTCGCGGCCCTCAAGTCGCCGAAGCTGAAGTACGACCCGCGGTTCAAGACGTTCCTGGACATCGCGTCCAACCCGAACTCCACGACCACGCCGGCGTCCATCAACGGCGGCACCTACCTCGTGACGCTCCAGCAGTTCGGATACGACTACGAGAGCGGCAGGGCGAAGGATCTGAAGGCGGGCCTGGAATCCACCGCCAAGCAGATCGACACGGACATCGCGCAGGCGAAGTAGCCACACGATGAGCACTGTCACGCTGGCTTCGAAGCGCCGCCGTTCGGCACTGCGGACCCTCGCCTTCATGTCGCCCTGGCTGATCGGTTTCGCGGTCTTCTTCGCCTACCCGCTGATCTCGACCGTCTACTTCTCCTTCATGCACTACGACGGCTTCAAGCCGCCGACGTGGACCGGGACGAAGAACTGGACGTACGTCTTCGAGAACTACCCGCTTTTCTGGCCCGCGTTGCGCAACACCCTGTGGCTGGTCCTCGTGATGGTCACTCTGCGGGTCCTGTTCGGGCTCGGCGTGGGTCTGCTGATCACGAAGATCAAGACGGGCACGGGTGTCTTCCGCACCCTCTTCTATCTGCCCTACCTCGCCCCGCCGGTGGCGGCCACCATGGCCTTCGCCTTCCTGCTCAACCCCGGTACGGGGCCGGTCAACTCGCTCCTGGAGAAGGCCGGCATCTCGGCTCCGGGCTGGTTCAACGACCCCACCTGGTCCAAGCCCGCCCTGACCCTGCTCGCCCTGTGGGGCATCGGCGACCTGATGGTCATCTTCATGGCCGCGCTGCTCGACGTGCCGACGGAGCAGTACGAGGCGGCCGAGCTGGACGGCGCCTCGGCATGGCAGCGCTTCCGGTACGTCACGCTGCCGAACATCTCGCCGATCGTGATGTTCGCCGTGGTCACCGGCGTGATCCAGACCATGCAGTACTACACGCAGCCGCTGATCGCCGGGAAGGTCGCCTCGGGCGTCATCCAGGGCGCCGGTACGCAGTTCGAGCCCGGCTATCCCGACAAGTCGACGCTCACCCTGCCGCAGCTCGTCTACAACCTCGGCTTCCAGCGCTTCGACTACGGCTCCGCCTGTGTGGTCGCGCTCGTGCTGTTCGCCCTGTCCATGGTGTTCACCGCGTTCCTGATGCGGCGCCGGGGCGGTCTCATCCAGGCAGGTGACTGACCGATGACTCAAGTACTCGACAAGCCGGTGGAGTTGGCCGCACAGGTCTCCCCCGCCGAACGCACCGCCCGCCGCAAGGCCCTTCTGGAGTGGGTCGCGGTCCACGCGCTCGGCGTCGCCGCCGCCCTCTTCTTCGTGCTGCCCTTCGTGTTCGTGTTCCTGACCTCGCTGATGAGCGACACCCAGGCACTCAGCCGCGATCTGATCCCGCACACCTGGGAGTGGGGCAACTACAAGAAGGTCTTCGACACCCCGGGCTTCCTCACCTGGTGGAAGAACACCCTGCTCTACGCCGGCTTCGGCACCGTGCTGACGGTCGTCTCGTCGATCCCGGTCGCCTACGCGCTCGCCAAGTTCCGCTTCCGCGGCCGGAATCTGTCGCTGATGCTGGTCATCTCGATGATGATGCTGCCGCCGCAGGTCGTGATCATCCCGATGTACCTGTTCTGGGCGAAGCAGCTGGACCTGTCCGGCACGCTGTGGCCGCTGATCATCCCGATGGCGTTCGGGGACGCGTTCTCCATCTTCCTGCTGCGCCAGTTCCTGATGACCATCCCGAACGAGTACCTCGACGCGGCCAAGGTGGACGGGTGCGGGGATCTGCGGACCCTGCTGAAGGTCGTCCTGCCGATGGCGAAGCCGGGTATCGCGGCCGTCGCGCTGTTCCAGTTCTTCTACGCCTGGAACGACTACTTCGGCCCGCAGATCTACGCCTCCGAGAACCAGGGCGCCTGGACCCTCTCGTACGGCCTGGAGTCGTTCAAGGGCGCGCACCACACCGACTGGAATCTCACCATGGCCGCGACCGTTCTGGTCATGGCCCCCGTGATCCTCGTGTTCTTCTTCGCGCAGAAGGCGTTCGTCGAGGGTGTCACGCTCACCGGAGTGAAGGGTTAACCATGAAACTCACCGTGGTCGGCGGAGGGTCGACCTACACCCCCGAACTCATCGACGGCTTCGCGCGGTTGCGGGACACCCTGCCCGTCGAGGAGCTGGTCCTCGTCGACCCGGCCGCCGAACGCCTGGAGCTGGTGGGCGGTCTGGCACGGCGCATCTTCGCCAAGCAGGGCCACCCCGGCAAGATCGTCACGACCTCCGACCTGGACGCGGGTGTGGAGGGCGCCGACGCGGTGCTCCTGCAGCTGCGCGTCGGCGGCCAGGCGGCCCGTCAGCAGGACGAGACCTGGCCGCTGGAGTGCGGCTGCGTCGGACAGGAGACGACGGGCGCGGGCGGCCTGGCCAAGGCGCTGCGCACGGTTCCGGTGGTGCTGGACATCGCCGAGCGGGTCCGCCGCACCAACCCGGACGCGTGGATCATCGACTTCACCAACCCGGTCGGCATCGTGACGCGCGCCCTGCTCCAGGCGGGCCACAAGGCGGTCGGCCTGTGCAACGTGGCGATCGGCTTCCAGCGGAAGTTCGCCGGCCTGCTCGGCGTCTCCCCCGCCGACGTGCACCTCGACCACGTGGGCCTCAACCACCTCACCTGGGAGACCGGGGTGCGCCTCGGCGGTCCCGAGGGCGAGAACGTCCTGCCCAAGCTGCTCGCCGAGCACGGTGCCGCCGTCGCCGACGACCTCCGGCTGCCCCGCAGTCTCGTCGACCGCCTCGGCGTGGTCCCCTCGTACTACCTGCGCTACTTCTACGCGCACGACGCCGTCGTCGAGGAGCTGCGCACCAAGCCCTCGCGCGCGGCCGAAGTCGCCGAGATGGAGCGGGAGTTGCTGACGATGTATGGCGACCCGGCGCTCGACGAGAAGCCGGAGCTGTTGGCCCGCCGCGGCGGCGCCTTCTACTCGGAGGCCGCCGTGGACCTGGCCGCGTCACTGCTCGGCGGGGGTGGCAGCCCCTACCAGGTGGTGAACACGTACAACCGGGGAACCCTGCCGTTCCTGCCGGACGACGCGGTGATCGAGGTGCAGGCGGCGGTCAACTCCAAGGGGCCGGCGCCACTTCCTGTGACGGCCGTGGACCCGCTGTACGCGGGCCTGATGGCGAACGTGACGGCGTACGAGGACCTCGCCCTGGAGGCCGCCCTGCGCGGCGGCCGCGACCGGGTCTTCCGGGCCCTGCTCGCCCACCCCCTGGTCGGCCAGTACGCCTGCGCCGACTCCCTGACCGACCAGCTGATCGCGCACAACCGGGAGCACCTCGCGTGGGCATGACGTCAACGGAATCCGGCGCCGGGACGGCCGCCGGGTCCGGCCCCGCGACCGCGGGCCTCGTGCTGGCCATCGACGCGGGGAACAGCAAGACCGACGTCGCCGTGGTGGCCGCGGACGGCCGGGTGGCCGGCACCGCGCGCGGGGGCGGGTTCCGGCCGCCGGCGGTCGGCGTGGAAGCGGCGGTGGACGCCGTCGCCGACGCCGTACGGCGGGCCTTCGCCGAGGCGGGCGTCACCTCGGTCGACCATGTCTCCGCCTGCCTCGCCAACGCCGATCTGCCCGTGGAGGAGGAGCAGTTGGCGGCCGCGCTGCATGCGCGCGCCTGGGGCGCGGAAGTGGAGGTGCGCAACGACACCTTCGCGATCCTGCGGGCCGGGATCGCCGAACCGCGCGGCGTCGCCGTCGTCTGCGGGGCCGGCATCAACTGCGTCGGCATGCGGCCCGACGGCCGCACCGCCCGCTTCCCCGCCATCGGCCGTATCTCCGGCGACTGGGGCGGCGGCTGGGGGCTGGCGGAGGAGGCCCTGTGGCACGCGGCGCGGGCCGAGGACGGCCGGGGCGGACCGACCGCCCTGGCCCGCACCCTGCCCGCGCACTTCGGCCTGGACTCCATGTACGCGCTCATCGAGGCGCTCCACCTGGAGCACATCGGCAACGCGCGGCGCCACGAGCTCACCCCGGTCCTGTTCGCCACGGCGGTGGACGGCGATCCGGTGGCCCGCGGACTCGTCGACCGGCTCGCGGACGAGGTGGTCGCGATGGCGACCGTGGCCCTGACCCGCCTCGGTCTCCTCACCGAGGAGACCCCGGTCCTCCTCGGCGGCAGCATCCTCGCCGCCCGCCATCCCCAGCTCGACGACCGCATCCACGAACTCCTGGCCGCCCGCGCGCCCAAGGCGGTCCCCCGGGTGGTCACGGTCCCTCCGGTGTTGGGAGCGGCACTCCTGGGCCTGGACCGTGTCCGGGCCGGGGACGAGATCCACGCGCGGGTACGGGCGTTCTACGAACGGGGCCGGTGAGGCCCGCGGGACGCGGGGGGGGGGGGGCCGACGCGGGTGCGCGGAGGCTCCCGGACCCTTCATGACCTGCCGCGAGGGGCGGGAACCAAACAGAACCGGAACACGTGTTCATGGGAAGGGGGGTGGCGCGGGGGAATCGTGCTGCGCCGTGATCCGAACAAGATCCAGGCAAGGCCTGTGCGGATGTCGGTCCCGGCGGCGATACTTGCCGCCGTGCACGTACGCCGACCGGCCGCGCTCTCCGCGCCCGCGGCGAGCGTGACCGACCGGATGACCATGGGGGAGGTCAACAGTGACACACCCGCCGAAGGGCAACGCGGCGCCACCGGGGCGGGGCGCGCCGACGATGCCTGCCGTGCCCTCACAGGCCGGGCCTCCCGCGCCGCCGGGCGGATCCGTCGTGCCACAGACCGGATTCGGTGCCCCGCAGGGCCTCTCCCCGTCCCCCGGCACGACGCCGCGGCGCACGGCGTGGGCGGAGGGTGTGGACCGGCTGCGCGCCGTGGCGACGACGGAGCCCGGGCGGCTGAGGATCATCGGTGCCGTCCTCGCCCTGCTGGTCGTCGCGTTCGGCGCGGTCACCGCCCTGCAGATGACACAGCGTTCGGACGCCGCGGACAACGTGCTGCACAGCAGCCAGCCGCTGAGCGCCAGCGCGGCGGACATCTACCGCTCCCTCGCCGACGCCAACACCACCGCCTCCAGCGGCTTCCTGGCGGGCGGTCAGGAGACGAACGACTCCCGCAACCGCTACGAGGGGGACATCAGGACGGCGGCCGCGAAGCTGATCACGGCCGCCAACAGCTCGGAGCCGGGCTCCCCTTCGGCCGAGACCATCTCCCAGCTGAACAAGCTGCTGCCCGAGTACAAGGGCCTGGTCGAGCGGGCCCGCGCGAACAACCGGCAGGGCTATCCGCTGGGCGGCGCGTATCTGCGGTACGCGAACGAGAAGATGCAGCGCGAGATGCTCCCGAAGGCCGAGAACCTCTACCAGCGGGAGAACCAGCGGCTGAGCGCCGACTACGCCGACGCGAAGCCCTATCCGTGGGCCGCGATCGCCCTGGGTGTCGTCGCGCTCGGCGGCCTCGTGTGGGCCCAGCGGCGCAACTACCACCGTACGAACCGGGTGTTGAACCAGGGCATGGCCGCCGCCACCGCGGCGTCCGTGGTCGTGCTGCTGTGGCTCGTCGTCGGGCACAGCGTCGCCCGAGCCGGGCTGAGCGAGTCCTACGACCACGGGGTCCGTTCCCTGAACGTGCTGCACAACGCCCAGATCGCGTCCCTGAAGGCCCGCGGCAACGAGAACCTCACCCTGGTCAGCCGGGGCGCCGAGACCAAGACCCTGGCCGACAAGACGACCGTGGACCTGTACGACGACGACTTCGAACAGGACATGAAGGCGCTCACCAAGGGCCTCGCGGAGGCGGCGGACCTCGCGGACGACCAGTCGGGCACGAAGCCCGTACTGGCCGCGACGTCCAACATGGAGGAATGGAAGCTGCGCCACAAGGACGCCCGCAAGGCCGACAACGACGGCAAGTACCAGCTCGCCCTGGACCGGGTCATCGGCACTGCCGACAAGGAGCCCACGGGCCAGTGCTTCGACGGCGTGGACCAGAACCTGACGCTCGCGCTGACGCATGAGGAGAGCGAGTTCCAGCGGGCGGCGAGCGACGGACTGGGCGCCATGACCGGGCTCCCGGCCGGTGCGGCGGTCCTCGCCGTGCTGGCCGCCGCGGGCGCGGTGCTCGGCATCGGACGCAGGCTTTCGGAGTACCGGTGAGAGGGGGAGCGGCGATGACCGCACGACGCCTGAGGACACGTCTGAAGGGCTGGGGCGGCGTGGGCGCGATGGCCGTGGCCTGCGTGACGGCCCTGGTCCTCGCCCTGACGCTCCCGCTCGGCGACGCGCACGGGAACGGAAGCACCGGCATCGGCGGGCAGGGCGTCGCCCGGGGTACCCAGGCCAGGGCGGCCCAGTGCACCGACCCGCAGAACCGCAGTCCCGCCCCGTCGGGCGCGGACGGGACGACGATCGAGGCCATCAAGAACCGCAAGGACCGGCGGCTGATCGTCGGCGTCGACCAGAACAGCTACCACTGGGGCTATCGCGACCCGAACAACCCGAAGGCCGGCAGCGACCTGGAGGGCTTCGACATCGACCTGGTGCACGCGATCGCCAAGGACATCCTGGGCGACGAGAAGGCCGTCCAGTTCCGGGCCATCCCGACCAGCCAGCGCATCCCCGCGATCCAGAGCGGCAAGGTCGACATGGTGGTGCGCACCATGACGATCAACTGCGACCGCCTCAAGCAGGTCGCGTTCTCCGCGCCCTACTTCAAGACCGGCCAGCAGGTGCTGGCCCCGACGAAGTCCGACATCAAGGGGTACGACGAGACCCTCGCCGAGAAGAGGATCTGCTCGGCGAAGACCTCCACCGCGTACGAGCGGCTCACGGCGGACCGGAAGGCGCGCAAGCTCGTCTCCTCCGCCATCATCGCCCCTCCCGTGCCCAACCAGCTCGACTGTCTGGTGCGCCTCCAACTGGGCGAGGCCGACGCGGTGGTGACCGACGGCGCGCTCGCCGCGAGCCAGGCCGCCCAGGACCCCACGGTCGAGCTCAAGGGCCACACCTTCACCACCGAGTACTACGGCGTGGCGATGAAACTGGGCTCCGACGATCTGGTACGCCGGGTCAACCGGGTCCTCGCGGACTACCGCGAGGACGGCTGGCAGAAGTCGTACAACAAGTGGCTCGCTCCGACCCTCGGGGTGAACTCCCGCTCGGAGAACCCGCCCACCGCCCAGTACAAGTGACCGACCTGATACCACTGGAGAGTTGCCCGGACGCGCACATCGAGCGCGCGGGGAACGTACGAGAACGAGAGGTGATCGATGGGCGTCACGGGACCCTCCGGGCCGGTGATGGACCGGGACGAGGCGGACCGTGCGCTGGCGCGTCTCGGCGCGGAGTACGAGGCCATCGAGACCTCGCTCCTCGCCCTGCAGGACCACGCGGGCCGCAGACTCCTGGAGGGCGCCGAACTCACCGGCACCACCAAGGAGCGCTGGACCTCCGCGGAGGCCTCGATCACCCTGCTGTGGGCGTACTTCGACGCGTACACGGACGCGCTGCGCTCCGCGCGCGAGATCCGTTCCCGCAGACGCTGGTCCAGCCGTGAGGACCTGACCGAGCTGACCGAGCTGCTGCGCGGTGCGGGCATCACGGTCGCCGGTTCCACCACGGCCACCGCGAACGCGCCGACCCTGGCCGGCACCGGCAAGCTCAGCGAGCGGTTCTCGCTGGCCGCCCTGGTGGACCGGATGAACGAGCTGTACGCGTCCTCGCTCGACATGGTCGTCACCGCGGACGCCGTGTGGTCCGCGCTGCCCGCCCGGATAGATTTACTGGCCGCGGAGCTCCAGCGCACCCGCAGGCTCGCGCACTCCGTGGGCGTGCGCCCCGGCGAGCACCCCTCCGGCGACGACCTGGAGCGGATCACCCGGACGCTGACCGCCCTGCGCGAGCGTGTCGTCTCCGACCCGCTGGCCTTCTGGGTTCCCGCGCAGGGGAGTTCGGCCCCGGGCGGCGGACGCCCGGACACGACGGTGTACGACCGTGAGGCGCGCGCCCTGGAGGAGGTGCGCCGGGAGATCGACGCGGTGCTCACCGTCCGGCAGGACGCGGAGGCGCGGCTGGTGAAGCTGCGGGACGTGCTCAGCCGCGCGGACCGCACGCTCGCCGAGGCGAGGAGTGCCCGCGGTGAGGTGCTCGCCAAGATCGCCGCGTCCGAGGTGCCGGCCGTCAGCGGTCCGCCGACGGCGTTGCAGGAGCAACTGGCGGCGGCCGCGGAGTACCGCAGGCACGCGCAGTGGCACCGTCTCTCGCCGCTCCTGGAGGCGTTGGAGGAGAAGGCGGAGGACGAACTCCTGCGCGCCCGCGAGTCGTTGACGGCGGTCACCCAGCCGTTGGCGGTCCGCGCCGAGCTGCGCGGCCGTCTCGACGCGTACAAGGCGAAGGTCGCCCGGCACGGCCTCGCCGAGGACCCGTTCCTGGTGGAGCGCTACGACGCGGCCCGGCGCATGCTGTGGAGCGCTCCCTGCGATCTGCGGGTGGCGGAGGAGGCGGTGCTGCGCTACCAGCGGGCGGCCGCCGAACTGCTGAGCCCGCGGGTGCCCGAGCAGGGCGGGCCTCATGACCGTGCGGACCGGAGGGGGCCCGACGCGTGAGCGTTGAAGGGGATGCGGCGTGAGTGAGCAGGCTGTGAGTGAAGAGCGGAAGTGTCAGCGGCCCGGTTGCGAGGGGTCGTACGAGGACATGGGCGGCGGCGAGCTGTACTGCGACACGTGCGGTCTCGCCCCGGTCGTGGCGTCGAGGGGCACGCTGAATTCGCCGCCGACCGGATCGGCGGGCCGCAAGGGTTCGCGTGGCTCCGACAGCAGCAGTGCGCGCGGCAGTTCACGTGCCAGCTCGCGTACGTCGTCGCGCTCCTCGCAGTCGCGGCGCTCGGTCTCCGGCCGGCTGTCGCGGTCGCTGTCGGGCAGTTCGACGGGCCGTTCGGTGTCGGTGCGCAGCTCCGGTTCGACGACGTCGTCCTCCGGCCGGGGCCGGCTCGGTGCGGGGCTCGTCCAGGTCCCGGACGTGCCGCGGCCCGCTCCGCGCGAGATGGTGCTGGAGAACCCGGAGGTGCCCGAGCGCAAACGGTTCTGTTCGCGCTCCGACTGCGGTGCCCCGGTCGGGCGTTCGCGCGGTGACCGGCCCGGCCGAACGGAGGGGTTCTGCACGAAGTGCGGCCACCCGTACTCGTTCGTGCCGAAGCTGCACACCGGTGACATCGTGCACGGCCAGTACGAGGTGGTGGGCTGTCTGGCGCACGGCGGGCTCGGCTGGGTCTACCTCGCCGTCGACCGCGCGGTGTCCGACCGCTGGGTGGTCCTGAAGGGTCTGCTCGACACGGGCGACCAGGACGCGATGGCGGCCGCGATCTCCGAGCGGCGCTTCCTCGCGGAGATCGAGCACGCCAACATCGTGCGGATCTACAACTTCGTCGAGCACCTGGACCAGCGGACGGGTTCGCTGGACGGGTACATCGTCATGGAGTACGTCGGCGGCAAGTCGCTGAAGGAGATCGCCAACGGACGCCGGACGGCGGACGGCAAGCGCGACCCGCTGCCGGTGGAGCAGGCCTGCGCGTACGGCATCGAGGCCCTGGAGGCCCTCGGTCATCTGCACAGCCGCAACCTGCTGTACTGCGACTTCAAGGTCGACAACGCGATCCAGACCGAGGACCAGCTCAAGCTGATCGACATGGGCGCGGTGCGCAGGATGGACGACGACGAGTCGGCCATCTACGGCACGGTGGGCTACCAGGCCCCCGAGGTGGCCGAGGCGGGACCGTCGGTCGCCTCCGACCTCTACACCGTCGCCCGTACGCTCGCCGTCCTCACCTTCGACTTCCAGGGCTACACGAACGTCTTCGTGGACTCCCTGCCCGACCCGGACAACATCGAGGTCTTCCGCCAGTACGAGTCCTTCTACCGGCTCCTCGTCCGGGCCACCGACCCGGACCCGGCCCGCCGTTTCGCCTCCGCGCAGGAGATGTCCGAGCAGCTGACCGGTGTGCTGCGCGAGGTGGTCTCCCTGCAGACGGGGCGGGCGCGGCCGGCTCTGTCGACCCTGTTCGGGCCGGAGACCAAGGTCACGGACACGGAGTTGTTCGGGAAGGCGGCCGAGGGCGTGTCGCGGCTGGGGGCCCGCGTGGTCCCCGTACGGGGGAGGAAGGGCGCTCCCCGGCCGCCCGCCGGGACGAACGGGGCTCTGCCGCCGACTGCGGCTCCGGCCTCCGTCACCGCCCTGGTCAAGCCCGTCCAGGCGGCGGTCACCGCACTCGCGCTGCCCATTCCGCGGGTGGACCCCTCGGACCCGAACGCCGGATTCCTCGCGGGACTCATCGCATCCGCGCCCGCGGAGCTGATCGCCGCGCTGCACGCGGCGCCGGCCGGTTCGCCGGAGCTGCGGCTGCGGGAGCTGCGGGCCCGGCTGGAGATGGGCGAACTGACCGGCGCGGGCACGGCCGTCGAGGCGCTGGAGACGGATCACCCGGACGACTGGCGGGTCGTCTGGTACCGCGGTGTCACGGCGCTGGCGACCGGGCGGAACGAGATCGCTGCGCTGTCCTTCGACGCGATCTACGACGCGTTCCCCGGCGAGCCCGCGCCCAAGCTGGCGCTCGGTCTGTGCGCGGAGGTGCTCGGCCAGCTGGACAACGCCGCCGAGTACTACCGCCTGGTGTGGACGACCGACCCCAGCTATGTGAGCGCCGCGTTCGGGCTGGCCCGGGTGCAGCTCGCGGCCGGGGACCGCCGTGGCGCCGTACACACCCTGGAGTCCGTACCGGAGTCGTCGATCCACTACACGGCGGCGCGGGTCGCGGCCGTACGGGCGCGGCTGCGTCAGCGGTCGGCGGCGGAGGCGGCGGCTCCGCCGTTCCTGGACGATCTGACGGCGGCCGCCGGGCAGGTCGAGGCCCTGGACGGATTCGGCCTGGACGCGGTGCGGCGCGAGCAGTTGTCGACGGAGGTCCTCGGCTGTGCGCTGGACTGGGTACTCTCCGGTAGCCAGGGTTCCGCTCCGGCCTCCGGAGGCGGACCCGCGCTGCTCGGCAGCGCGTTGGACGAGCGCGGCCTCCGCTTCGGCCTCGAACGTTCGTACCGCACGCTGGCCCGGCTCGCGCGGGGCGGCGAGGAGAGGATCGACCTGGTGGAACGTGCCAACCGTTACCGCCCCCGGACGTGGGTGTGATTGATGTCCCAGATGCCCCAGCCGAAGGCCCTTTCGCGGTGCCCCAGTTGCGAGGAGCCGCTGGAGGCGGCCGACCGTTTCTGCGGTGCGTGCGGCTACGACCTGTCGGCGGTGCCCGCACCGCCGCCGGACCACCCCACGATCGCCATGAACGACACCCCGGCAGGTCCTCCGCCCGCCGACCCGTCCGTGGACTGGCCCGTCGCGCCGGAGGTCGACAGCGCCGACCTGCCCGCGCCGGTGCACCGCGCCACCGACATCCGGGGCACCGATTCGGGTGGTTCCGAACTCCCCCGTCCGGAGCACCCGCACGGGGATCCGGCGGGCGTCCGGCCGTCCGTTCCCAAGCGGTCCGGCGGGCAGCCGTCGGGCGTACGGTTCGACCGGCCGTCGGAGCCCGACGAGTACCCGCTCGCTCCACCGGCCGGCGAGGCCCGGACGGCGGAGGGCCGTCCGGTCGAGAGCCCGGACCCCGAGATCCCCGCCGATCCCCGGACCGGCGATCTCCCCGCGCCCCCCGCGGGTGCCAAGCTGTGTGTGGCCTGCCGTGAGGGGCATGTCGACCTGGACGGCTACTGCGAGAACTGCGGGCACGCGCAGCCACGGGAACGGGATCACATGGAACAGGAGTTGGGCGCGGTCGCCGCGGTCAGCGACCGGGGTCTGCGCCACCACCGCAACGAGGACGCCTTCGCGATCTCCTCGACCGCGCTGCCCGACGGTTCCCCCGCGGTCGTCGCGATCGTCTGCGACGGGGTCTCCTCCGCGACCCGCCCGGACGAGGCCTCGCTCGCCGCGTCCCGTGCGGCGAACGAGTCGCTCCTGGCCGCTCTTCCGCTGGGCACGCATCCGCAGCAGGCCATGCACGAGGCGATCGTCGCGGCCGCGGAGGCCGTCAACGCGCTGGCCGACCCGTCCACCGCGCAGGGCGACCACGCCCCGCACGTGAACGCGCCCGCCTGCACCATCGTCGGCGCCGTCGTCACACCCGCCCTGCTGATCGTCGGCTGGGTCGGCGACAGCCGCGTCTACTGGGTTCCCGTCGACCGCTCCTCGCTGCCCGCCCGGCTCACCGAGGACGACTCGTGGGCCGCCCAGATGGTCGCCGCGGGTCTGATGAACGAGGCCGAGGCGTACGCCGACGAGCGCGCCCACGCGATCACCGGCTGGCTCGGCGCCGACGCCTACGAACTGGAGCCGCACACCGTCTCGTTCAAGCCGGACCGGCCCGGTGTGGTCGTGGTGTGCACCGACGGCCTGTGGAACTACGCGGAGGCGGCGGAGGACATGGCCGAGGTCGTCCCCCTCGACGCCGCCGAGAGGCCGCTGCGCAGCGCCCAGGTCCTTGTGGGCCACGCCCTGGACGGCGGGGGCCACGACAACGTAACAGTGGCCGTCGTGCCGTTCCCCGCCCCCTCTCAGGGGGCAGGATCGGCCTGAGGCCGCGAACGAACGGGGGCGGCCGCGGACCGGAGGGGACCGGTCCGCAACCAGTCATCACCTCCGCCTGAGCCGGAGGCCCGAGGGGGACAGAGAAGGCATGGCCAATTTCTCGAAGTCGAACGTGCCGCAGTTCTCGGTCGACGTGTACCAGAACGAGTACCTGCCGGAGGGCGGCCGCGAGGTCAACGCGATCGTCACGGTGAGCTCGACCGGCGGCGGCACCATCGGAAGCGCGGTCGGCGCGCCGCATCTGTACACGGCGGGTCAGGGCCCGGACGCCGCCGTGGCGATCATGGTCGACTGTTCGGGCTCGATGGACTACCCGCCGACCAAGATGCGCAACGCCCGCGACGCGACGGCCGCCGCCATCGACACCCTGCGCGACGGAGTCCACTTCGCGGTGATCGGCGGCACGCACGTCGCCAAGGAGGTCTATCCGGGGGGCGGACGGCTCGCGGTGGCCGGCACGGCCACCCGCGACCAGGCCAAGCAGGCACTGCGCAAGCTGAGCGCGGGCGGCGGTACGGCGATCGGCACCTGGCTGCGGCTCGCCGACCGGCTGCTGTCCTCGGCCGAGGTGTCGATCCGGCACGGCATCGTGCTCACCGACGGCCGCAACGAGCACGAGTCGCCCGAGGACCTGAAGGCCGCCCTGGACTCCTGTGCCGGACGCTTCACGTGTGACGCGCGTGGAGTCGGCACCGACTGGGAGGTCAAGGAGGTCACCGGGATCGCCTCGGCGCTGCTCGGCACCGCCGACATCGTCGCCGACCCGGCCGCCCTCGCCGCCGACTTCACGCAGATGATGGAGACGGCCATGGGCAAGGAGGTCGCCGACGTGGCCCTGCGGCTGTGGACGCCGGTCGGCACCGAGATCAAGTTCGTCAAGCAAGTGGCGCCCACGGTGGGGGAGTTGACCGACCGTCGCACCGAGGCCGGCCCTCGCGCGGGCGACTACCCGACCGGCTCCTGGGGCGACGAGTCCCGCGACTACCACGTGTGCGTCCAGGTCCCGACGGCGGGACTGGGCCAGGAGATGCTCGCCGCCCGGGTGTCGCTGGTGATCCCGCAGGGCGACGGCAGCGCGCAGAACCTCGGCGCACAGGGGCTCGTACGGGCCGTGTGGACCGACGACATGGTCGCCTCGACGTCCATCAACCCTCAGGTCGCGCACTACACAGGTCAGGCCGAACTGGCGCAAGTCATCCAACAGGGTCTCGATCTCCGCAAATCGGGGGATGCCGATGGAGCAACAGCCAAGCTGGGACGGGCCGTTCAGCTCGCCAGCGCCTCCGGCAACGCCGATACTGCGAAACTGCTCGCGAAGGTGGTGGACGTGGTCGACGCCGCGGCAGGTACTGTGCGATTGAAGGCAAGGGTCGAAGAGGCTGACGAAATGACCCTCGAGACACGGTCCACAAAGACTGTTCGTGTAAAGAAGTAGCGAGCCCGGTTCCCGCGGGGAATCGGAGAAATCCGGTCACAACGGCCGGAAAAGGAAAGGGGGAAGCACCGACATGCCGACATGCCCGAACGGACACCAGTCGGGTTCCGACGACTGGTGCGAGGTCTGCGGTCACCGCATGGCCGGTGCCGTGCCCCCACTGCCTCCCCCGCCGCCGCAGGGCGCCGGTTACGGCTATCCGGCGCCCGGTTCGCCGCCTCCCGGCCCCGGCGGCCGGTCGCACCTGTCCGCCGTGCCGGAATCCGAGCCGGAGCTCTGCCCGCAGTGCCGTACGCCCCGTGAGGGCGCCGCGCCGTTCTGCGAGGAGTGCCGGTGGAACTTCCTGACCAACACCGCGACGTCGTACACACCGGCGGCACCGCGTCCGCCCGCCTCCGCGCCGGGCGGCCCCGGCGGGCCCTCGCCGTACGGCGGCCCCGGTGGTCCGGGCGGCCCCGGCGGTCCCGGTGGCCCGAACCCCGCGCTGCGGTTCCAGCAGCAGGGGCCCGGGCAGCCGGGCGGTCCGGGTGCCGGTGGCCCCGGTCACGACCCGTTCGAGTACCAGAGCTCGCGGCCCTCGCAGATGAACCGGCCCGCCGAACCGATTCCGCCGGGGCCGTCGGCCCAGCCGTACGGCGGCCCCTCGGGCTTCGGCGGCGACCCGTCGCGTCCGGTCCCGCCGCCGCCCGGGCCCACGCCCGGTGCCCCGCAGCAGGCCTACACCCAGCAGGGCGGACCGCGGTCCGGCGGCCCCTCGGGCTTCGGCGGTGACGACGACTGGGTGATCCCCCCGCCGTCGTCCGGTTCGCCCGGCGGCCCGGGCGGTCAGGGCGGCCCGGGCCAGGGCGCCGGCTACGGCTACCCGCAGCCCGGCCCCACCCAGGCCCCGCCCGGCTACCAGCAGCCGCAGCAACAGCAGCCGCTGTCCTGGAGCGCGACCATCGGACCGGACCGCGAGTACTTCATGGCGATGATGCAGCGCTCCGGCCCCGAGGCCGCGGGCCTGAACCTGCCCGCGTACTCGCCGGAGCAGCAGCGCCGGCTCGTCGGCAACCAGATCACCATCGGCCGCCGCCGGCATTCCACCGGCGACACCCCGGACATCGACCTGTCGGTGCCCCCGGAGGACCCGGGCGTCTCGCACCAGCACGCGGTCCTGGTCCAGCAGCCGGACAGTACCTGGGCGGTCGTCGACCAGAACTCGACGAACGGCACCACGGTCAACGGCGGTGAGGAGCCCATCCAGCCGTTCGTGCCGGTGCCGCTGCAGGACGGGGACCGGGTGCACGTCGGCGCCTGGACGACGATCACGATCCACCGGGGCTGAGCGGGCTCACGGGGTCCGCTCACCGACCCCGGTCGCCTGCGGGCCGGCTCACGGCAGCGGCCAGGCGTACGGCCCCTCGGGGTCGTCCAGCCAGGCCCAGGCGCGCTCCTCGCCGACCGTGATCCCGTACCGCTCGCGCGTCGGCTGCCCCTCGCGCTCCCACAGCGCGTAGGCGTCGTGCGGGTCCAGGCTGCCCGCCGTCAGGGCCACCAGGAACCGGAACAGGTCGTGCCCGCGGGCCCGGCGCGGCAGCCCGCCGAGCCGGGCCGGCTCCGGCTCGGACCGGGTGGCGCCGCGCAGCGGCACGAAGAAGGCGGGCGTGTGCAGGAAGCGTCCCTCGGCGTGCCCGGCGTCCCGCACGCGCAGCGCGATCAGACCGGTGGCCATCGGCGCGAGGATACGGGCGCCGGGGCCGCACTGGGGCAGCCAGGCGCGCGGGATCGTGGTCAGGGTGCAGGTCGCGACGATCCGGTCGAAGGGCGCGCGCTCGGGCACCCCGCGGGCGCCGTCCCCGGTGACGACGGTCGGGTGGTACCCGGCGACGGCCAGATGCCGTCGCGCGGCCTCGGTGATCTCCACGTCGAGGTCGACGGTGGTCACCAGGTCGTCGCCCAGGCGGTGGGCGAGCAGGGCGGCGTTGTAGCCGGTCCCGGCGCCGATCTCCAGGACGGCGTCCCCGTCCCGTACCGCCAGCTCGGTCAGCATCTTCGCCATCAGCGACGGCTGGCTGCTGGAGGAGATCAGTTCCCCGTCCCGCACCCGGGTCGCCAGCGGGGCGTCCGCGTACGCGCCGCGCAGCCAGCGGTCCCTGGCCCGCGGGTCCGGGTCCTCGCCCCACACACGCTCGAAGCCGCCGGTGACGCCGATGTAGTAGTAGGGCACGAAGAGGTGGCGCGGGACGGCCTCGAAGGCCTCCCGCCAGACCGGGTCGCTCTCCCAGGCGCCGCTCCGCTCGATCTCGCGCACCAGGGACGCCCGCGCCAGGTCGGCGAGGTCCTCGGGGTCGGTGTCGAGAGCGTGCGTGCCCATACCTCCACTGTGCTGCGGGACGGGCCGCGAGGCGAGCGCCGGACCCGGCCGATCCGGAGCGGGTCCGTCCCGCGCGCTGCGCGTGGTCCTTAAGCCTGGAGTCCTCGGTCACCCCGTCTGAGAACATGGGGACGTGAAAGAGATTCGGCGCGGCACGCTTCAGGAGCAGACCTTCTACGAGCAGGTCGGTGGCGAGGAGACCTTCCGGCGCCTCGTGCACCGCTTCTACGAGGGTGTCGCCGGGGACCCGCTGCTGAAGCCCATGTATCCCGAGGAGGACCTGGGCCCGGCCGAGGAGCGCCTCACCCTGTTCCTGATCCAGTACTGGGGCGGCCCGACGACGTACAGCGAGAACCGCGGCCACCCCCGGCTGCGGATGCGGCACGCGCCCTTCAAGGTCGACCAGGCCGCGCACGACGCGTGGCTGAAGCACATGCGGGTGGCCGTCGACGAGCTCGGCCTCTCCGAGGAGCACGAGCACACCCTGTGGAACTACCTGACGTACGCGGCCGCTTCGATGGTGAACACGGCGAGTTGAGCACCGGTCCTGGACGGTGAGCAGGGCACTGATCACTGATCACCGACGCGCATTCCGGTCACGCGACGTCTGATTCCGGTCACAATCCGGTCAAGGCCGCTCTGTGAGCCACGCGCTCCAGGACCCCGCCAACGCTCGACCGGGCCGGCCTGCTCGGACGGCCCGCCAGGGGCAGATCACGCGAACGGGAAAGGCCACGCTGCGACCGTGTGCGCAACGGCCCGGTCAGTGGACGCTGATGTCCAGGGCCCCGAGTCCCGCTCTGCGGACGGCGACCGACCCGAACGGCGTGCGCAGGCGCAGCCAGGCACCTGACGAGTAGAGCACCAACGGGCTCTCGCCGGAGGGGACTTGCTGTGCGGCGGACGGGGCCGCGGGCGGTACGGGCCGCAGGAATCCCAGCGACTGGGCGGCGTGCGCGGCCCGCACGGGAAGTCCGGTGTCACCGATCGGCCGGGACCATATCTCCCGCCCGACCCGGTCGAGTTCGGCACGGGTCCGCCGCTCGGGCGCCAACTCTTCGGTGCGGGACCGGAATTCGGCCACGGCGGCGGCGACCATCGCGCGTACGGCGTCCGGGGCGGGCAGCCCCGGTTCCTGCCGCCAGCCGCCGCGGGGCGGCAGCACGCCGGCCCACGGTGGCCCGGTGACGGCACCCGGCACGGCGATGGTGGCCGCCGACTCGTCGGCGGACTCCAGGAGTTCACCGGCCGACACGGTCACGTCGAGGGTGACCTCCAGCCCGTTCTCGTACGGCTTGGCCAGACGCGCCGTGCGGATCGCGAGGACCTCGAACGACGGCGGGCGGCCGAAGACCGCGAGCGTGGTGCCGTGCGCCTGGAGGCGCACGGCGGCCGCGCGGTCGTAGTGGACGAGCCGGGAGAGGAAGGCGGCGAGATCCGCCGTCTC
This sequence comes from Streptomyces sp. NPDC060027, assembly GCF_042737005.1. NCBI lineage: Bacteria > Bacillati > Actinomycetota > Actinomycetes > Kitasatosporales > Streptomycetaceae > Streptomyces > Streptomyces sp. NPDC060027. Next base: position 36,859 of record NZ_JBHWVI010000032.1, on the reverse strand, counting down.
CCCCGCGTCGGCGAGGTGCAGGACCGTCATGCCGCGACGGCCTCGTCCTCGTCGTCGCGGTACGACTCGAGGAAATCGCGCTCCTCGGCGGTGATCCGGCGCGGGCGCTGCCGTTCGAAGTCGAACGGCACGATCACCGTCGCGGCCGTGACGTAGACCTGGTCCGGGTCCTTCACCTCGTAGGTGATCGTGAAGGACGCCGCCCGGATCTGCGTCACCCAGAGCTCGATGTCCACCGGCGCGTGCCGGTGGACCAACTGCCGCTTGTAGTCGATCTCATGACGCGCCACCACGGACCCCTGCTTGAAGTCCTTGTCCGGGCGGAACAGGAAGTCGATACGGGCTTCCTCCAGGTAGCGGAGGAACACCACGTTGTTGACGTGGCCGTACGCGTCCATGTCCGCCCAGCGCAGCGGGCAGCGGTAGATGTGCCGCAAGATCGATCAGCCCCGGGTCAGCTTCTTGTAGGTGGCGCGGTGCGGGCGCGCGGCATCGGCGCCGAGCCGCTCGATCTTGTTCTTCTCGTACGACTCGAAGTTCCCCTCGAACCAGTACCACTTCGACTCACCCTCGTACGCGAGGATGTGCGTCGCGACCCGGTCCAGGAACCAGCGGTCGTGGGAGATGACCACGGCCGCACCGGGGAACTCCAGCAGCGCGTTCTCGAGCGACGACAGGGTCTCCACGTCGAGGTCGTTCGTGGGCTCGTCGAGGAGCAGCAGGTTGCCGCCCTCCTTGAGGGTCAGCGCCAGGTTCAGCCGGTTGCGCTCACCACCGGAGAGGACACCCGCGGGCTTCTGCTGGTCCGGGCCCTTGAAGCCGAAGGCGGACACGTAGGCCCGCGACGGCATCTCGACCTGGCCGACGTTGATGTAGTCGAGCTCGTCGGAGACGACCGCCCACAGCGTCTTCTTGGGGTCGATGTTGGCGCGGCTCTGGTCGACGTAACTGATCTTGACCGTGTCACCGACCTTGATCGCGCCGGAGTCCGGCGTCTCCAGGCCCTGGATCATCTTGAACAGCGTGGTCTTGCCCGCGCCGTTCGGGCCGATGACGCCCACGATGCCGTTGCGCGGCAGGGTGAAGGAGAGGTCGTCGATGAGGACCTTGTCGCCGAACGCCTTGGAGAGGTTGTTGACCTCGACGACGATGGAGCCCAGACGCGGGCCCGGCGGGATCTGGATCTCCTCGAAGTCCAGCTTCCGCATCTTGTCGGCCTCGGCCGCCATCTCCTCGTAACGGGCGAGGCGGGCCTTGGACTTGGTCTGACGGCCCTTGGCGTTGGACCGGACCCACTCCAGCTCTTCCTTGAGCCGCTTGGCGCGCTTCTCGTCCTTGCGGCCCTCGACCTTGAGGCGGGAGGCCTTCTTGTCGAGGTACGTGGAGTAGTTGCCCTCGTAGGGGATCGCGCGGCCGCGGTCCAGTTCGAGGATCCACTCGGCGACGTTGTTCAGGAAGTACCGGTCGTGAGTGACGGCGACGACGGCGCCCGCGTACTTCGTGAGGTGCTGCTCCAGCCAGTTCACCGACTCGGCGTCGAGGTGGTTCGTGGGCTCGTCGAGGAGGAGCAGGTCCGGAGCCTCGATCAGCAGCTTGCAGAGCGCCACGCGGCGCTTCTCGCCACCGGAGAGGTTGGTGACCGGCCAGTCGCCGGGCGGGCAGCCCAGCGCGTCCATGGCCTGCTCGAGCTGCGCGTCGAGGTCCCAGGCGTTGGAGTGGTCCAGGTCGTCCTGGAGCTTCCCCATCTCCTCCATGAGCGCGTCCGAGTAGTCGGTCGCCATCAGCTCGGCGACCTCGTTGAAGCGGTTGAGCTTGCCCATCAGCTCGGCGGCACCGTCCTGGACGTTCTCCAGCACCGTCTTGGACTCGTCCAGCTCCGGCTCCTGCATGAGGATGCCGACGCTGAAGCCGGGCGACAGGAACGCGTCACCGTTGGAGGGCTGCTCGATGCCCGCCATGATCTTGAGAACGGTGGACTTACCGGCACCGTTCGGACCGACCACACCGATCTTCGCACCCGGGAGGAAGCTCAAGGTGACGTCGTCGAGGATCACCTTGTCGCCGTGCGCCTTGCGCGTCTTGCGCATGGTGTAAATGAACTCAGCCAAGAGAAACCGTCCGGACGCTTGAAATCGGCAGTGGGCAGATACACCCCATCTTGCCTGACGGCTACCCCTCGGGGGAAACGCGTTCGGTCGGGGGGCTGTGACCTGGGGTTCTGCTGTTGGTCCCCGTAGCTCGCTTGTCACTGTCGGTCGCCATCGGCCGGCCTCGGCCAGCCTCGGACGGCCCAGGGACGGCCCAGCCGGGCCCACGCGGTGAAGCACCGCCGATGTCAGTGGACGCGGCTACGGTGCACCCACCAGCGATGGCAACATCCTGGGGAGGGGCTTTGGGAGCCAAGACGGGCTTTCTGGTGTACGCCGACGGCGACGTTCCGGGACGGCTGCGCGAAGTAGGCACAGCGGACCTCGAACGGACGACCGCCATGATGCGGCGGCTCTACCCGGGCTGGGAGATCGAGGAGAGCAAGGGCTCGAATCTCTGGAGCGGTGTGTATCCCCCGGAGGGGACGGCGTACGCGGCGAGCTGGCCCGGCGTGGAGGTCGTCGGTGACCAGAGGGTGATGATCGATGCCCCCTCCGAGCTCCCGGAGCACCTGGTGGCGGCGAGCGCCGGCCGACGGCTCGTGCTGCACGCCATGCACAGCGTCGTGGACTGGCTCGCGTTCGCCGTGTGGGAGGACGGCCAACTCGTCCGCTCCCTGAGCCTGTCCCCCGACAGCGGCATCATCGAGAACATCGGCGAACCACTCCCCTTCGAACTGCCCTACTGGGCCGGAGACCGCCCTGCCGACGTCATCCCCTGGCCGGACGAGGACGAAGAGCCGTACCCGCTGCCGTTCCACCCCCTGGAGCTGGGCGAAGACGCACTGCGAGCACTCTGCGGCTTCGTCCGCGAGGGCTGCCCCGAACCGGACGACGTCGACGCGGACAGCATCCGCCTGCACGGCTTCCGGATGCGAGACCCGCACGGCCCTGACCCCGTGGAGCAAGAAGCGGCGCAGCAAAGCTTGGGGGCGAGGCGTGCCGCCGAAGGTGCGTCTGGGTTGTCCTGTGCCACTGGATCTTGACCGTTTGCCATCGGACTTTGACGGACGCAAGTTTGTGTCATCGGAGTTTGATCACCGCAGGTCAGCGACTCAGCGCACCGAAGGTACATTGAGTCGCTGACCTGCACTTATGTGCAGTTCCTCGTAAACGTGTAGGTCAGAGCCTTGCGATCGTCATGCAGGCTGGTCGATTTGTAGGGACGGGAGGGGTCAGGAAGGCTTGACCGCCGAGACCGGGGTGACGGTCACCTTGTTGTCGCACTCGGCCCACCACCCGTCGTTCAGGGCGACCTGGTGCTTCCCGGAGTGCGGCAGCCCGATGACCATCGTCGGATACGCCGCCGGGGTCTTGCCCGACACGCAGTAGCCGTCGCCCTCCCCCTGGACCTGGACGAAGGTCAGCTTCACCCACGCCTTGCCGTGCGGCCGGACCGTCACGGTGGCCGCCCTGCCGGTGGGGGTGACCTTGAGCAGGGTGTTGTGGGCGGGGGAGCCGTTGCCGGCGCCCGCGACTGTCGGATGGCCCTTCAGGACGCACGTCTTCCGGGAGACGTTGGTGAACTGCACGACCGCCGCCCCGGTCCCGGTCCCGACGGGCGGGTGGGCGGCCTGCCAGGCGCTGACCTGGAGAGCGGAGGCCGGGCAAGCGGGCGGCGGGGTAGAGGTGGTGGTGCTCGCCGCCATGGCGGTGCCGGGCAGGATGCCGGTCACCGCCGCCGCGACGGCCGTGACCGCCGTCGTCGCCAGAGCCGCCCTGCGAATGCCGTTGCTGTGACGCATGTTGTCGTCCCCCTGAGTCGTCTCGTCCGCGGGTTTCGGTCGTCGGTTGTTGCCCCGCGGTACGCGTGGTCGTGGTGCGTGAGTGCAGATAGGGCGGGAGAGCGGCGGGGTTCCGTGCGGCGACTACTTGTGACGGAACGGTGATGACAGGCTGCACCCGTGCAGATGGCCGTTGCTGACACACCGAAGGCAACACGCCTTGGAAAAAAAGGGCGATGCGGCCACTCGATGTGCACCCGTCACGCTCTCAGCTTGGGGAGCTGAGGGCATTCGGGGCTTGCTACTGGGCTGACCTGCGGTGAAGTAGCGTCGGGGTCTGGTGGGCGGTCGGCCGCTTCTCCGGTGTTCCCCGTGGTTCCCCGCACGATCTGGCACGCGTCTGGCACGCGTCATTCGTCGTCGCACCTCTCCAAGACCAGCCCTACGGAGCCTCGTTCGAGCCCGTTGTTCTCCTCCAGGTGGAGGTGAGCGCCGTCTGGCGTCCCGTCCTGAGCGAGAGCGAGGAGGTGGCCGGCCAGGGTCTTCAACCCGGCAGCGTTTGCCTCAACGACGATCTCGCCACCCAGGTTGCGGACCTCGATGCGTGCGCCTTCCTCCCACGTGAAAACTCTGGTGATTCCATCGGTCGCCGCACTCACGCGAGTGTTCATCGACGGAGCAGCGCTAGCTTCAGGGGCCATACCCCAAGCATCGCGTACCCCGGGCCAGCCGCGACGCCGAGACATGAGTGATGACCTCTTCGTCCCGAACACGATCAGCCCCTCCGCGTGCTTGGTATCAGCGTTGCCGACCTGCCCGTTCGGCGCCAACACTGTCCGTTGTCGTCCATGAGCGTCTGGCCGAGGCTGTCGCGTTTGGCCCCCCTATTTGGCCCCCACTGAGGTGGCTGACTGCTGTCCCTGTGCTGGTCAGCCGAGTGCTCGAACTCTCTCAAGCTGGCGAGCGACAGCAGACAGGAGGGCGAACGCGCCTCGCCTTCGTTGGCATCGCCGCAGCCCTTATCATTTATCGCCGACTCGCCAACTGAAACGACGTCTTAGTCGCCAACGAGTTGGACAAGGAACTGCGCGCCAGGTGCCCCGCGAGGCTGCCCCACGCAACTTCCACGAACGGTTCATGACCATCAAAACGAGCAGCCATCGGACTCAAGCTTCCATTTTGACCCTCGAAACAGGGCACCCGACCGGCACCCGCGTGTCGCGCCTTTCAGGTTCACCGTCCCCTGCCCAAGATCCGAACGTGCATCACAGCTGCTTGGAGAGGCGCGACCGGACTTCGTGACTCCACCTCAGAAGTCTCTCAAATTTTGCAACATCGCTCGCGTTGAGGAGATCGCGATGATTGACTTCTCCGAAGCAAGCGGTCTCACAGGATACCGCTGACGGCTAGGGGGCCTGGGTTTATGCGTACCAGAATCGTTGCAAGCGCTGTCGGGATACTCCTTATCAGTGGCGCCGCACCTGCACTTGCATCAGAGGCCGACGCCGGCGTCGATGACCCTCTAACTTCCTCCACCGCTCCGGTCGAACCGGGAAGTGTGACCGGAGATCCTGATGCCAGTGGAGAATTTCTGGAAGGCGCTGACGCCACCACAGCGGAAGGCGAAACCGCAGAGATTCCAGGCGAGACGGACACTGCTGGGGAAGTCGATGATCCCGTCTACACAGGGAAGCCCGGAGACCAGGACCATCCTGATTCCGAGTATTGCGGACCCTCAACGAACTTCGTACACATCACGAATAACATAAAGAACACCCTGAGCGTCGCGGATAGCACCTTCGTCACCAACAATAAGTCTTACCCCGTGGATTTTAAGTTCACGTCGAAGAAGTCCGACACCTTCACAGTCGGCGGCTCTATCTCTATTGGCGTCGAGTGGAAGGCGCTGTGGTTCTCCAAGATTCACGCAACCATCACGGGCAGCGTGCAGAAGTCCTGGACCACTGACATTGGGGTCGAAGTCAGCGGGAAGGTGCGGGCTCACTCAACCGTTTACGGAAAGTACGGCGCCAAGATGGAGCGGGTCTACGGCTACACTGCCACCAGGTACAGCAACTGCCAGGTTGGGAATAAGACCTACATGAACGTCTGGGCCCCCCGAGGCGAAGGGTGGGTCATTAGTTAAAAGTTCGACTAGCTCCCGGCGGACAAACCCGCCGGGAGTCTTCCTCTTAAGGGTAGGAATTAATCATGCGTGCACGCGTGGCCATAGCGTCCCTGCTGCTACTGTCTGCTTGTTCGGTAGATAACAACAGGTCGGAAAGTGCCAAGGCAACGCCGTCTCCGCGCCCTAGTCACTCTGCTACATCCTCACCGCTGGATCTGAAACTTCCCAGTAAGGCCGAATATCTCGTTCCGGTCACATCGGGAACGAACGATATGAAACTGAAGACTTTTACCCCGACCGGTGATTTCTATATAGTGCACATGAAGTGCACTGGCGGTGGCAGTGCTTTGATTAAGTATCTCGGCACCGCAAATCCAACCAAGATCACCTGTAACAATCCTGTAGCTATCGGCCGCGTCTACTCGGACCCTGAAGCTCAACACCTTTCGATCCATGTAAATGGAGCGAACGTTCGGTGGTCGATTGCCATCCTCGCCGCATAACCTACTGCGGGTCTTCGAAGTTGAGCGGGGTGCAACCGGAAGTTGCCTGTCACATCGTCCCGGGTCTACTGCCCCGACTCCGACTCGACGTGCCCCGCTTCATCCGACGGACCATCGAGCAGCAGCCTGCTCTCATCGACTGATGGATCGCCGATTAGGTGGGACGCCAGGCTGAGCGGGAGCCTGACCTTTAAAGCCCCGGGCTGATGCTTGTCCGTGCTGCACTTCACCGGGGCAGGAATCCAGGTTTCTCCCGTGCTAAGGAGTGCAGCCGGTTGAGGTAGTTCTGCGACACGGGCTCTGCGGCGTAGCGACGCCGCATCTCGGCGGCGATTTCGCGGCTGGTCATGATGAGCGACGGCACCGACTGACGGTCTCCTTCGAGAGCCCGTTCACCCATGATGAGTGCCTGTTCCAAGTCGCCCTCACGTGCTGCCGTGACTCCGAGCGTGACCCGCGCTTCTGCGTTGCGCATCGGTGAGTGCTCGGTGCTGTCGAAGTCTGTTCCCGCCCTCGAGCTTCCCGGACAAGCAGAAGCGCTTGGCGGACGCGTGGCTGACCAACATCGAAGCCGACATGGCGCGCGGCCAGTACATCGACCCTCGTGCCGCACGGACGACGTTTCGTGAGTACACGGATCGCTGGATCGCAGCGCTGACGACCGACCTCACGAGCCGGGCCGCGGTCGAGGGGCGTCTCCGCCTTCACGCCTTGCCCTACCTCGGTACGCGCCCGATCGGCTCGTTCCAGCCGGAGCACATCCGGGAGTGGAGCCGTCGGCTGGAGGAGTCTGTCGCGTCGGCCTCGTACCGGCGCCTGATCTTCGACGCGGTTTCCTCCGTACTCACCGCGGCCGTGGATGATCGCCTGCTGGCCTCGAATCCTTGCCGGGCTCGATCGGTCAAGGCACCGCGTCCAGCGCCGTCACGGGTGCGTCCATGGTCGGCCTCGCAGGTCTTCGCCGTACGGGCGGGACTGCCCGATCGCTACCAGGCCATGACGGACGTCGGCGCGGGGTGCGGACTCCGCCAAGGCGAGATCTTCGGTCTCGCGGTCGACAACCTTGGAGATCTCGGCTGGCTCTATGTACGGCAGCAGGTAAAAAAAGGTCCGCGGCTCCCTCGTCTTCGCTCCCCCGAAGCGGGGCAAGCTCCGGGACGTTCCGCTGGATCCCCAAGCGTCCGCGGCGCTGACCGAGCACATGAAGCGCTTCCCGCCGGTTGAGGTGACCTTGCCGTGGGTGACGCCGACCGGGCCCAAGGTGACGCACCGGCTCCTCTTCACGAGCAGTGTCGGCACGGCCCTCTGGAGCAACGGCTTCAACGACGATCGGTGGAAGCCCGCGCTTGCCGCGGCCAGCATCATCGCGACCCCCGAAAAGGGCCAGCGGTACGCGGCGGCCCGCGAGCACGGGATGCACGCCCTGAGGCACTTCTACGCCTCGGTCCTCCTGGACGCCGGGGAGAACATCAAGGCGCTGAGCCTCTACCTCGGCCACAGTGACCCGGGCTTCACGCTCCGCGTGTACACCCACCTGATGCCGAGCAGCGAGACCAGGACCCGGAAAGCCATCAGCGCGATGTACCGGGCCGCCGGTCACGCCCACGACGGCCCAGAGACGGCCCAAGCCGCCTGACACGGTCCCTCATCGACGGGAAACCCGCTGGTGAGGGGCTGTTTCATGCCCTCGTTCGGCAAGTAACACCCCATCTTGCCTGACGGCTACCCCTCGGGGGAAACCAGTCTCATCGGGGCGCTGTGACCTGGCGCTTCGCCGACCGCGCCGGTAGCCGGCCTGTCACTGGTCGTCGCCGCCGGTCGCTGCCGGGCGGTGAAGGCGATCGGGTTCGGCCGGGGCACGGGCGCCTTGTGGTCCGTTGCTGCAGCCAAAAAAGGGACGTGGTCCCGGTGGCCCCACGGTGTGATCATGGTCGGATGCTGTTTCGCGCTGCCACGGCAGACCCCTCAGACCTCGATCGCGCCGCCGGATACCAGGCCGACGGTCCCGTCCCAGCCCTGACCGGGGAAAGGATCCGAGAAGAGCTCGCGAGCAATCGGTTCCGCCCCGAGTGGATCTGGTTCGCCGAGGACGAGGAGGGGGAGATCCTGGCTCGCGCTCTGTGGTGGGGTCGTACCGACAGCGCGCGGCCGATCGTGCTTGATTGCCTCCAGGTACGTTCCGACGTCGCCGACCCGGTCGCCGTCGCTTCCGGACTGCTTGCCGCCGGCCATGCCTCCTTCGGGGCCCTTCCCGCTTACAACGTGTCGCTCCCTCGCGACTGGCGGAGCAGCCCGGTGCTGGTCGATGCGGTGGCCTGGCGCAGGGAGGCGGCGTGCGGTTCCGGACTGACCAGCGAGATCGAGCGTCTGCGGTACGAGTGGACACCGGCCGCCAAGGTCCCTGTGCCCGCGGGAAGGCTGGTCTTCCGGGAGGGTACGGACGAAGAGTTCCTCGACGCGTTCATCCGGCTGTCGACCGGAAGTCTGGATCTGCACACGCGGAACGAGCTCCGCTCGATGGACGCCGAGCAATTGGCCCGCGAGGACATCGAGTTCTACCTCGACTGTCCCGGTGAGCGCTCGTGGTGGCGCCTTGCCGAACTCCCGGACGGCACTCCGGCGGGCCTGGCCATCCCCTCCGCGACCCCCTACCACCGCAACGTCGGCTACCTGGGTGTCGTCCCGGAGCAGCGCGGTCAGGGCCTGATCGACGAAATCCTCGCCGAGATCACCAGGTTCCACGCGAGCGAGGGCGCCGACCGCATCACCGCTACGACGGACACCGTCAACGTGCCGATGGCCGCCGCCTTCGACCGCGCGGGCTATGAGGTGACGGAGATCCGCCTCGTCCTGGAAACCCCACCGCGGTGAGCCGACGAGCCAGTCCCTGACGGCCGACGGGAACGACGGCGGCAGTGCGACCGCGCGGTCCTCGGAGCGGCTTCGGGCGGGAGCTGCCGCGGGCGCGAAGATTCCTGCTAGCTCGGCACCGGTGGCTCCGCCCAGCCGTGCCGGACCGCGTGACCGCCGAGCTGCATCCGGGTGCGGACCCCGGCCATGTCCATCAGGTGGCGCAGGCGTCGGTGCAGCGTGCGCGGTGACAGGCCCAGCTGTGTGGCGGTCGTCTGGTCGGTCAGGCCGGCCAGCAGGAGCGCGAGGATCCTTCGGTCGAGGTCGGTAGGGCCTTCCGCGCCGAGCTCCACGGTGGTTTCGGCTTCTGTGCCGGTGCCCGACAGCTGGAGCGGGTGGGCGGTGCGCCATACCGTCTCGAACAGCGCGTCCAACGCGTCCAACAGGCCGCTGCGGTGCAGCAGCACGGCGCCGGGCTCTCCCGCTGGGGTGACCGTGAGCGGGACCAGGCCGAGGTCGGCGTCGGCCAGCACGAGTTTCATCGGCAGTTGGTCGGTGACACGCAGTTGCACGCCGTTGCGCAGTGAGGCGATCGCATCGGTGATGATGCCCGGCTCTGCCAGCACGGCCCGGTCCAGTACTGCCCGGAAGTGCACGCCGCGGCCGATGGCCGTGGGTTCGGCCGTGTTCTCGTCGGGCGGGACGGCGAGGAAGGGTGCGGTGATGAAGCTGCGGACCTGCGTGCGGGCCGCCTGCTGCACCTGGAGGAAGCGATGGCGGATGGCGTCGCGGCCCGTGACGACTTCGATCAGATCGTTGATGCTGTTCCCGGTCATCGCCGCCCGGTGTTCCTCGGCGAGGGTCACCAGTGCCTGCTCGGCCTTCCGCAGCCCTTCTCGGCGCTGGGCGATGAGAGCGCCGAACGCCATGGCCGGCGGCGCGGCGGTGAACCGCTCGTCCGCCGACCCGATCACCAGTCCCCACTCGACCAGGCGGGACAAGGCCTTGTCGACGTGGGCCCGCGGTACGTCGAGCAGATCCGACAGCAGCATCGCGGTGGAGTTCGGCTGTCCGACCAGCGTCCGGTAGACGCGCTCGTCATCGGGTTCGAGGCCCAGAGCGTCCAGCATCGGCGACCGACCTTCTTCCACTTGCCGCGGCGGGGAGAGTATGTGCCATGGCGGCAGACCCTGAATAGTGCCTGCTGGGAGCAGGTGTGACGGGAAGGGCCCCGGGGAGGTGACTCCCCGGGGCCCGGCAATGCGGTTCATCGCAGGCCGTACGCCCGGACGATCTCGTTCTTGACGCTGTACCCGCGGTCCGTCCCGGCGCTCGCGCGGACCGAGAGGAAGCCGCCGGGCTTCTTCGCCGTCCTGAACGAGCCCTTCCAGTAGCCGTCGGTGCTCTTGGCCAGGGTCACCTTCTGCCAGGTGGCACCGTCGTCGTACGAGACGTCCAGCTTCACCGTGGTGACCTTGCCCGGCACGGTGCCGAGGTCCATCGACACCGGCTTGAGCGCGATCCGCTGGGTCGCGTGGGCCTTGATGTCGCCGTGCAGGTCCGACTCCAGCTTGTAGTTCAGGTTCAGCACCGAGAACGGCTCGAAGAAGTCCGAGTCGACGGTGTCGGACACGAACGTCCACTCGGTGTGGGTGCGCGTCGACAGCCGGAAGGCGTCACCGGGCCGCTCCGCGTCGAGGACGGCGCGGTAGGGAAGGTTGCCCGCCGGCACCTCCACCCACTGCATGTCCGTGCTGTTCGGGTTGTCGTGGATCAGCGTGTCGCCCTGGAAGACCCGCAGGTGGGTCGGTGTCTCGCCCCAGTCCAGGAAGCCGCCCAGCCGCATGTTCTCGCTGGCGGAGGCCCACGCCTGCACGTTCCAGGTCATGTAGTTCTGCCAGCGGGAGTTGTACACGCCGAAGGACTCGCTCTGGCCGGGCCGGGTCGCCGGAGCGAACCAGTCCAGACGGGAGGTGCTGCCCTTGGCGTACGTGTTGTCGCCCGACACCATCACCCACGGCAGGTCTCCGTCGACGCCCTGAGCGTGGAACTCTCTCCAGTTCTGGCCCGGGGTCACCCATTCGGTGCGGGTGCCCGGGTGCCACTCGGCTTCAGGGAGGTTGAACGACGGGCTGAGGGTGAAGTCGGACCGGTAGCCCTCCGCCGACGTGCCCCCCGTGGCCGAGTAGTAGCGGGCGTCGATCCGGGCGAGGTCCCTCTGGGTCGGCTGGTAGACCAGGGCCCGGTCCGGCACCTGGCCGGGGTAGTCCCGGGTCAGGTCGTAGACGAACGGCGTGTACTCGGTCTGCTTCGCCGTCAGCTTCATCTTGCCGGCCTTGGCCATCGCGATAAGGGCCTTGCCCGCGTCACGGTGCACGGTGGCGACCGGGACGGTCGATTCGCCGACGTACTCCATGAGGGCACCCACACCGTCGTTGACCACGATCAGCGCCTTCGCGCCGGCCGAGGCCGCGGCCTCGGCGCGCTCCTGCGGCGAGACCTCGTCGCTGCGCTCGACGACGACGAGCCTGCCCTTCGCCCTGACCTTCTCGTAGGCGGCCGCCGCGCCGTTGCTCGCGTAGACGGCGTCCAGGGTGTCCGTGCGGGTGCCCAGGGCGCTGCCCGCCTGCACCAGCGTCTCGAAGCGGAGCCGTCCGCCCGCCGTGCTCAGACTGAGCGGCGGCTCGCCCTTGCGCCAGCGGGTGGTCAGCATGAACTCGCCCTGCTTCATCGGCTTCGTCGGCGCGACGTAGACGTCGTCGTACGTCGGCGGCAGCACGTACGCGCTGCGGTAGTCCATGTACGGGTCGAGGCCCTTGTAGTGGACGTTGAAGTCGACCTTGCGCTGGCGGTCCTCGGTGCGCTGCGGCGCCTCGGTCCGCAGCAGGCGTGCCTTGCTCGCGTCCAGCACCACGTCCATGGAGCCGTCCTTGAGCACGGTCTCCGGGTCGACCAGCACGGCCAGACCCGAGCGGTCCGCCTTCTCACCGGCCACGTCGAGGTACCCCGCGACGGTGTACGTGCCGGGTGCCATGCGCATGGTGGTCGAGCCGTCGACGTAGACGTTCCACGGCCAGAAGTCGCCGGCCAGGTTCACCGTGACCCAGCCAGCGGCGGGCTTGCCGTCCCGGCCGACCAGCTTGATGTTCAGGTCGTAGCGCTCCTCCTCCTTGAGCAGCGCCACGGACGTGCGGGTCACCGGCTTCCCCGTGGCCTCGTCGGTGGCTATGACGTAGGCGACGTGCCGGCCCGCCGAGGCGGCTTGCGGGTCACCGGTCACCGGGACGGTGGCGGTGCCGCCCGCCGGGACGGTCACCGTGGTGTCTCCCAGCGAGAAGGGGCCACCGTCGTCGGTCAGCGCCAGCTTCAGTGTGACGTCGCCGGAACCGGCGTTGGTGAAGGTCAGGTCCTTCGTGACGGCGACGTCGCTCGGCTCGTGCGGCCATGTGTAGTTGCCGAAGAAGAGCGATCCGGTGCCGCGGACCGTGGTGCGCACGGCCGCGGCCACGTCGACCCGGCCGGTGCCGACCTCGTACGGCGAGTACCCGCCGTCCAGGCCCTTCGCGGTGCTCATCAGGTGTTCCTTGAGCTGCGCGCCGGTCCAGTCCGGGTGCCGCTGGACCAGGATCGCCGCCGCACCGACCACGTGCGGGGTGGCCATGGAGGTGCCGCTGAGGGTGCGGTACAGGCCTTCCCCACCGTCGGTCATGTCCTGCGAGCGGGCCGCGGTGATGTCCACGCCGGGCGCCGCGATGTCCGGCTTCATGCCGCCGGAGTAGGCGAGCGGGCCGGTGCTGGAGAAGGACGCGAGCTGGTCCTGCTTGTCCGTGGCGGCCACGGTCAGCGCCGAGGCGGCCGCGCCGGGGGCGGAGATGCTCTCCGGGCCCGCGTTGCCCGCGGCGATGACGAACAGCGTGCCGTACTGCTCGGACAGCGCGTCGACCGTCTGCGACATCGGGTCGCTGCCGTCGGTCGGGTAGGAGTCGCCGAGGCTCATGTTGACGACGTCCGCACCGGACTCGGCGGCCCACTGCATGCCGGCCATGACCCAGGAGTCCTGGCCGGAGCCCTCCGCGCCGCCGAGCACCTTGCCGACGAACAGGTCGGCGCCGGGGGCGACACCCTTGTTGTCGCCGCCGGAGGCGGCCCCGGAACCGACGATGGTGCTGGCCACATGCGTGCCGTGCCCGTTGACGTCGGTGACGCCCTCGCCCGGCACGAAGCTGGTCGTGCCGTCGATCACGCCGGCGAAGTCGGGGTGGTTGACGTCGATGCCGGTGTCGAGCACCGCGACCTTGACGCCCTTGCCGGTGTAGCCGTCCTTCCATGCCTCGGGCGCGCCGATCAGCGGCACGCTCTCCTTCAGGCTGGCCTTCACGCGTCCGTCGAGCCACAGCTTCGACACACCCGCGCCCAACTTCGCGCTGCCCTGCGGCGCGACGGTGGTCCAGAAGGTGCGGGCCTGCCGCTTCTGCGTGCTCAACGCGGCACCGTGGATGCCCTTGAGCTTGCGGGTCAGCTTGCTGCCGCGGGGGGCCGTCGGCTCGACGGCGGAGCGGGACTTCGGCTGGGCGTACGCCGCGATCAGCGGCACCGCGGCCGACTTCGCGTCGTCGTAGCCCATCTCGATCAGGTCGGTGACGTTGAACAGCCGCCGGTCCAGCTTCTCGGTGCCCAGCAGCGGAGCCGCCTCGTCCGGGATGACGAACAGGTCGCCCTTGATCTCCTGGATCTTCACGCCCCCGACGGCGCTGCCCGGACGGCGGACGTCGGCGGTCTGCTTGCCGTCGGCCATCGTGGTGACGGTGACGACGTCGCCGGTGACCAGGGTGACCTTGTGGGTCGCCGAGGGCTTGGCGGGAACCGAGGGCTTGCTCGGAGCGGCTTGTGCGGGCGCTTGCAGAAGTGCGAGCCCCGACGCCAGCAGCGGCAACGCGGTGGCGGCGGAGACAAGCCGCCGGCGCCTGCGCCGGAAGGCGGAGGACTGAGAGGGGGAGGACATGCCAAGGGTCTATCGGCCGGTTCACGCCGACGTGAAGGCCGGATGACGGCAAGTCCCCGCCATGGCAAGGACTTGCCGCCCGCAAAACCGCGCACGTCCTGGCGAGGTTGCACTTTTCAGACACGGCATTGAGTCAGCGGTTCGCGACGCGAACCGTCAGCGCGATGGACCGGGCCGCCGGTGTCATCGGGACGCGCGCCCCTGCACGTTCTCCGCCCGCACGGGCAGCGACCCCGTCACCGGCCGCCGCCGACCTCCACCCAGCCCGCCCCGGCCGGGGGGGGGGGGCGGGGGGGCGCCCCCCCCGCGCGGCGCCGCGCCCACCACAACCCCGCGGGGGGGGGGGGGGGGCCTCCCCCCCCCCCCCCGAGGGGGGGTTTCCACCATAACCCTTCGTAAGTGATGCTGCGTGCATCCGCGTGCCACAACTACTCTCCGGAGTCACCCGACAGCGCCGCGATGAGCACGGAACCATCGATTCCGGGTGTGATCATGGCCGAATCGCAGCTGATTCAAAGGGAATCGCGGAGTATCGGTGGAGATCCAATGGGTCTGCGCCCGCTTGTGGGACGTGGCGCCGACTTGTCCCTGGGTACTCCGCGAGAGTGACGCGCGTGGCGCGCTCCCGCTTGACGCCGCCGCTAACTTCGCACCCATGGCCACGTTCACGACGGACACGACGGAGGGGGCGGGCGAGCCGGTACCCCTGGAGCTCGCCGCGACGGCGCGCTCCCGGCGGCGCGGACTGCTCGGACGGGACGGGATCGAGGGCGCGCTGCTGCTGACACCGGCGAACTCGGTACACACGCTGGGGATGCGTTTCGCGATCGACGTCGCCTATCTGGACCGGACGTCGCGGGTCCTGGCGGTGCGCACGATGCGTCCGGGCCGACTGGGGCTGCCGCGACCGCGGGCCCGGCAGATCCTGGAGGCGGAGGCCGGCGCGATGGAGCGGTGGGGCGTGCGGCGCGGGGTGCGGATCGCGGTCCGGGACGGCTGACAGCACGTCACCACATGAAGGCAGCACCGCGCAGCCCCCTCCTCTGCGCGGTGCCACACGCGCAGCTTTGCTGACGCGAATTACCTTGGTCTGAACTTACGTGAGCCGAACGGACGAGGCGACCCACTCTCGATAACGATGTGGAAAACCCGTGGAGATGCGCGGCGGACCCCTCGGCGCGCACCCGGCCCCGGTCCGCCATCCGGACGGACATCTCACGCCGAGCACCCCTCATTGGGGTGTTTTCGGTCAATCGTCTCGCGGGGGCGCCGATCGCCCCGTCCGCCCGCCCGGAGCCCCTCCCGGAACCTCCGCGCAGCGGACAGGAACTGACCTCTTTCCCCCCTAGCGTCGGGCGTATGACCTTGAGGATCACATGGGACGAGGCCGGTGCCCGGCGCCTGGAACGACAGTTCCTGTCCGTTCCCGCGCGGGCCGGGACACCGGTCGCAGAGGTGGTCGGCGCGATGCTCGGCGCCCACGCTCAGGTGCTGTCGGCGGCCGAGGTGTCGGTGGGCGTACGGGCCGAGGGCGTGACCCGGGCGGACGTCCGAGCGGCGCTGTGGGAGGAGCGCTCGCTGGTGAAGACGTACGGCCCGCGCGGCACCCTGCATCTGCTGCCCACCGCCGCACTCTCCTTCTGGACCGCCGCTCTGACGGCGATTCCGACCGGCCCGAGCCCGTTCACGCGGGATGCCCGGATGACCGCGGCACAGGCCGACGAGGTCGTCGCCGCGATCGGCGACGCCCTGGCCGGCACCTCGCTGACCATCGACGAACTGAGCGAGGAGGTCGTGGCGCGCACCGGGCCCTGGGCCGGGGACCTGGTGATGCCCGCGTTCCAGGGGATGTGGCCGCGCTGGCGGCAGGTGATGCACCGGGCGGGCCAGCGGGGCGCCCTGTGCCTCGGCCCGAACCGGGGCCGCAAGGTGACGTACACCCGGCCCCCGCACTTCCGGCCGATGGCCGCCGACGAGGCTCTCTCCCTGCTCGTACGCCGGCATCTGCGCGCCTACGGTCCGGCGACGGCGGCGCACTTCGCCCAGTGGGCGGCGGCACCCCGGGGCTGGGCCCGCGACCTGTTCGCGACGCTGGCCGACGCCGGGGAGATCGAGGAGGTCGACTTCGCGGGCGGACCGGCGTGGGTGGCGGCGGGCGACACGGACTTCCCGGGTGAACCGGCACGCGGGCTCCGGCTGTTGCCGTACTTCGACGCGTACGGCATCGGCTGCCGCCCGCGTGAACTGCTGTTCCCCGGGGCCGCCTACGAGCGGGCGCTGGCCGGCGGACAGGCGGGGAACCACCCGGTGCTGCTCATCGACGGCGTGGTGTCGGGAGTCTGGCACCAGCGGCGCAGCGGACGCCGTACGACGGTCACCGTGGAGCCGTTGGTACGGCTGACGGCGGCACGGGAGAGGGAGTTGGCGCGGCAGGTGGACCGGGTGGGCGAAATCCTGGTGGCGACACCGGAGTTGGTGGTGGGGAAGGTGACGTCGGGACCGCATGCGTGACGGCGGACGTGCGGGAGGGGTGACGGCGGACGTGCAGGGGTGACGGCCGGGTTCGGGTCTCCGGTCCTCCGTGGCTGCCGGGCCTGCGGGCTCCGGACCTCCGCGACCTGCGGGGTGGCTAGTCCTTCGCGTCTCCGGTGCCCCGGGGCTTGCGCGCCTCGATCAGGAAGCGGGTGCTGTGGGCGACGAACGGGCCCTCCGTCTCGATCTGTTCGTGCAGGGCCCGGAGCCTTCGCCGGTACGCGTCGACGGTGAAGCCCGGGACCATCCAGATCACCTTGCGCAGGAAGTGGACGACGGCGCCGATGTCGTGGAACTCCATGCGCAGCCGCTCAGAGCGCAGATCGACGATGTCGAGCCCGGCGGCCTCGGCGGCGGCGCGGGCGCGGCCCGGGTCGCGGCCGTTCCTGACCTCCTCCGGCTGCGGGCCGAGGAAGTACTCGACGAGTTCGAAGGCGCTCGCGGGGCCGACCTGCTGGGAGAAATAGGTGCCGCCGGGGCACAGCACGCGGGCGACCTCGTCCCAGTACGTCGCCACCGGGTGCCGGCTGGTGACCAGGTCGAAGGCGCCGGCCGCGAACGGCAGCGGCGCGTCCTCCGGGGTGGCGACCACCACGGCGCCCCGGGGGTGGAGCAGGGCGGTGGCCTTCGCGACGTTCGGCGGCCAGCCCTCGGTGGCGACGGTGAGCGCGGGCAGCTTCGGGGCGGAGTTCAGGACCTCCCCGCCGCCCGTCTGCATGTCGAGCGCGCCGCGGGCGCGGCCCAGCCGCTCCCCCATCGCCCGCGCGTACCCCCACGAGGGCCGCTCCTCGGTGGCCCGGCCCTCGAACCAGGAGAAGTCCCAGCCGTCGACGGATGCCGTCTCCGCCTCGGTGACGAGGTCCTCGAAGGTGCGCGCGGTGCTCATGGGGCGATTCTCGCAACGGACGCCGTAGGGGGCTACGCAATTTCCCGGGCGGGTGATGTCAGTGGCCACTGCTACTTTCCGGGCATGACGACACATCCGGGAGCCACGCCGACGCCGTACACCGACGGAGAGAAGGAAACCCTGCACGCCAGTCTCGACCGGCATCGGGACGCCGTGCTGTGGAAGCTCCAGGGCCTGGACGACGAGCAGGTCAGACGGGTGATGACCCCGTCCGGCACCAACCTGCTCGGGCTGGTGAAGCACCTCGCGTCCGTCGAGTACGGCTGGTTCTGCTCGACCTTCGGCCGCGAGGTCGAGCCACTGTGGTTCGACCCCTTCTCCGCCGAGGACATGAGCGCGGGGCAGGGCGAGACGACGGAGCGGATCGTCGAGTTCTACGGCCGCGCCCGCACCGCCGCCGACCGGACCGTCACCGAGCTGTCGCTCGACGACGTGGGCACGACGTGGGACGACAGGACGGTCTCGCTGCGCTGGGTGCTGGTCCACATGATCGAGGAGACGGCACGGCACGCGGGCCACATGGACATCGTGCGGGAACTGATCGACGGGGGAACGGGAGATCACCGGCGGGGCTGACCGGTCTTCTGTCCGGCCGGGCCGATCAACCGGCCTGACCTGCCGGACTGCCCGACTGGTCCGACGGCCGGGCTGACCGGCCGCCAGGTCGGTCACCTCCAACCGCTTTACGCGTCATCGGTGCCCGCGGTCTCTGCGGTGCCGGTGGTCTCGGTCGTGCCGGTGGCTTCGGCGGTGTCGGTGGTTCTGTCGCGGTCGTAGCGCAGGAGTACCACGCCGTTCCCGAAGCGCCGCGTCTCGATGAGGCGGAGATCGGTCAGGGCATCGGACTCGGCGAAGAGCGGCTTGCCGCGCCCGATGAGCACGGGGTGCACGTACAGCCTGAACTGGTCCACGAGGTCGTGCCGGAGGAACTCCGCCGCGAGATCGGCGCCACTGAGTGCGATGTCACCGCCCTGCTGTGCTTTCAGCGCCCGGATCTCCTCGGGCACGACGTCCCGTACGACGGTGGTGTGCCACTCGGCGTGCTTGAGCGTCCGCGAGAACACCACCTTGGGCATGTTCCGCCAGATCCTGGCGAACTCGACCTCCTCCGGGCTGCTCTGCGGGTTCTTGTCGGCCGTCGGCCAGTACGCGGCCATCAGCTCGTGCGTCACCCGTCCGGAGAACAGGGCGCCGTAGCCCCTGACCAGGTCATTGAAGTGCTGGTGCAGCTCCGCGTCGACCCGGTGCCAGTCGATCTCCCTGTTCGGGCCCTCGATGAATCCGTCGAGGGACACCGACGACATCAACACGATCTTCCTCATGACGGACTCCACCGACCTCGTGCGCGACCAATTCGTCGGGGGAATGCTGCCAGGCGGTCCGGCGCCGGAGAAGGTGACGCGCGCGTCAGGCCTTGTCCCCCGCGGCCGAGCCCCTCGGGAAGGTCACCTCCACGCGGCGGTTCTTGCGGCGGCCCTGTTCGGAGGTGTTGTCGGCGATCGGGTAGTCCTCGCTGTAGCCCCGCACCTCGAAGGTGATGTCCGTGGAGCCGAGCGCGGCGGCCAGCCGGTCGTGCACCTGTTCCGCGCGCTTCTTGGAGAGCGTCAAGCCGTGCGCGTACGAGCCGAGGTTGTCGGTGAAGCCGAAGACGCGGACGGTCGTCGCGTTCTGGGCCTTGATCTCGTCCGCGATCGCCTGGATACGGGACTGGGCGTCCGGGTTCAGTTTCGAGCTGTCCTTCGGGAAGAGCACCTCCGCCTGGAGCGCGAACGTCACATCCGAGTTGGTGTCCTCCCGGCGCTCCTCGCCCCCCAGGTCCTCCACGACCGACTTGATGTCCAGCACTTTGGCGGGCGCCAGCGTCGCACCGTCGGCGAGCTTGAGCCCGGGGCTGTTGGCGTCGACGTCGGGAGGCGGGGAGGTGGTGACGCTGCCGGGCGGGGCACTGGGGTCGTCGTCCGCGTACGCGGGACCCGGAAGTCCGAGGGTGATCAGCACGGCGAGGGCCGTGAACGTCGTCGCGACGCCGCGGGTCGGGAGGGCCATGGCTCAGCCCTCGGAGATCTCGATGGAGGCGGGGGGCATCGAGCCGACCTGGAAGTCGACGGCGGTGGTGTCGGCGGGGGGTGCGGGGAACTGGGCGAACCAGTCAGCCGTTTGACCGGCTTCCACCCCACCGCCGTTGAACTTGGTGCACAGGCAGCGCCCCTGGGTGTCCCGCAGGACCAGGTACTTCTTCTTGCCCTTGCTGTCGACCAGGGAAGCTCCTGCCATGGATGCGCCGTTCCTGCTCAACTCGCGCTCGTCGCCGCGCCAGTTCGAGGCCACCCAGAACTGGCCGCCGCTGTTGGTCACCTTGCCGCTCACGGTCACGAATCCGCCCCCGTCCCGCACGGCCGAGGCAATCGTGAGCGTCACGGCGTCGCCCTTGACCTCGGCCAGCACCTGGTCCTGGCTCGCTGTCGGCGACTCCTGCTCCGCGCCGTCGCCACCCCTCTTGCCCGACTGGGAAGAGGACGAGGCCGTCTTCGGCTTGTCGTCGCCGTCTCCCCCACCGCACCCGGACACCGTGAGGAGCAACCCAGTCGTGATCGCCACCGCGGCCATTGCCCTGCGGCCCTTCATGGTGTGCCGGAGATCCATCGGTACGGCTTCCTCTCACTCGGCCAGATGCACAGAGAACAGCACGGACGGGTCGGGGAATTCGTCCAAATTGAAATCTTCGGGATCGATGTCCACAAGGGCCCCGCCGCAGTCCAACTGCACGAGCTTCGTGGGATCCGCGTCATCGGCGAAGGTGCAGCGCGGCTCGATGACCGCCGTCGCCTGGGCTTTGGCATGACGGTTCTCCGTGCCCGGGATGATCGAGTCTCCGACCGTGTAACGGGTCTCGATCGCCACGTGATAGCCGGGAAATCCGTTCACAGTGGTGCGCTGGGCACGGCCTATCACCGTCGAGTCGTTGGCGTCGGCCAGCCGGTCGGCTGCGGCGGATGCTCCCGTGCCTTCGAACTTTTCGCCGTTGAGCCATTCCAGCCATGGGTCGTCCGTGCCGATTGCTCCCGTGAGCCCATCCACCAGCTCACCCCGGGCGTCCTGTGCCGCCGCCAACGCCGCAGCGTCCGCCGCGGATTGAGCTCCATTCCGGGCGGACGCTGCTTGGGCGAAGGCGAAGAAGGCGAACGCGGCGAAGAGCAGAATCCCCGTCAGCCAGATGTAGATGGGGAGAGTCTGCCCACGATCGCCGTGAAACGGTCGGCTCAGCCGCCGGTTACCTGGGTGACGGCAGTCCTGATCGCACCCGAGATCAGCCCGTCCAGGCCGATCTGGTCGATCAACGTGAAGATCCCCGCAATGATGATCATCAGGCCCGCGTACTCCACGAACCCCGCTCCCGCGTCCCGGTTCGTGCCCCGCATGCGGGAGACCACGGTTCGTGTCCACACGGTGAACTTGCTCATCAGCACTGCCCTCCCACCCGACGCCACTAACGACCCGAGCACCGTACGTGAGAAGTCGCCTACTCCGGGTGGGCCCAGGGGCCCAACTTCCAGGTCGTGGAGTCATCGGCTCCACCCCCCGTGGGCCGTGCCCAGCCAGTGGGCGATCGCTTCGCTGCGCGTTGAACTGTGCAGCTTCGCGAAGATGCGGTTGATGTGGTTCTTGACGGTCTTCTCGGTGATGAAGCAGGTGGCGGCGATCTGGCGGTTGTTCATGCCGGCGGCGATGAGGTCCATCACCTCCACCTCCCTTGAACTCAGGCCGAAATCAGGCTGATTGAGAGCGCGACGGTGAAGTCCCGCCGCGGGTACGGGCCGAGCCTCCGACGACTGTGGCACAGTTGGTTGCAGATGCGAAGAAGAAGCGGGCGGTTGGTACGAAACTCCGAGTGAATCCGGGACAGTCGGGCGTCCGTGGCGGACGTCCCGCACCGCGGCGATCAGTTCGGCCGCCGTGAACTCGCCATGGATGAGATAGCCGGAGGCGCCTTTGCGCAGGGCTTCCGCCACGACCTCGGGTTCGCGGCTGTATGTCAGCATCATCACCGGGGCGATCCTGGACAGTTCGGGCAGCGCGGTGAGGCCGTCCGTGCCGGGCATGCGAACGTCGAGGAGGACCACGTCCGGGGTGAGGCGGGCGGCGCAGGCCAGCGCCTCTCCGCCGTCCCGCGCCGCCGCGACGACCGTGATGTCGGGGTGCGCGTCCAGCAGCGCGCTCAGGCCGGCCCGTACGACCGGGTTGTCGTCGGCCACGAGGACACGCAGGGGCGGGCCGGAAAGTGCCTGGTCAGGCATGTGCGGCCTCCTCTTGGGGAGTGGGGGAAGAGGGAAGTGCGGCCGACGGGAGCGGGAGAGTCAGACGGACCTCGGTGCCCCCTTGCGGGGATCGGTCCAGTGCGATCAGGCCGCCGACGCATGCGGCCCGTTCCGTCATGCCGAGCAGGCCGAAATGGCCGGATCTCGTCCAGGCGGCCAGCGCGGCTGGAGTCGCCGTCGTCGGCAGTCCGACTCCGTCGTCCCCCACCCTGAGCGCGAACTCGTGCGTCGACAGGTCGAGTTCGACCGTCACCGCGCTCGCGCCCGCGTGGCGGTCGGCGTTCTCCAGTGCCTCGGAGACGATCGCCAGGACGTGGTGGGCCGTGGTGCAGGGAAGGACGGGGTCCGCCCCCCGGTGTCGTACGGCTGCGGGGAGGCGGGTGCGGGTCTCGAAGTCGGTTGTCATGCGGCGGAGTTCGGCGAGAAGGTCGGTGTCGGGGGCGGTCAGGTCCGTATGGCGCCGCAGGTCCGTCAGGAGGGTGCGGGACTCCGCGGCGGCGAGGCGTGCCGCGTCGGCCACGACCGTCGCCTGGCGTTTGAGCGCCTCTGGGTCCGCGCCGTCCGCCGTGACGGCCAGGGCCTCCGCGGCCAGCGCGAGGCCGTGCAGCGTCTTGGCCACCGAGTCGTGCATCTCGCGTGCCAGGCGGGCCCGTTCGGACTCGACGGCCTCCGCGACGGCCAGTCTGCTGGTCGCCTCGGACAATGCCTGACTGGCCGTGCCGAAGCGGAACATCAGATTGCGCAGGGTGACGCCGATGATGCCGGCGCCGATGCAGAAGCCCGCGACGAGGAGGGTGTTGGCGCCCGCGCCCGGCCGGTGTTCCCAGGCCCTGAAGACCGTGAGCAGGACGATGAGCTGGAGTCCGGTGAAGACTCCCGCGCCGCGCCAGCCGTACAGCAGGCCCGACAGGAGCGGGGTGCAGACGGTGGCGTAGGCGAGGGGGGAGGCCGGGGACGCGGTGAGGAGCAGGACCGCGCCGAAGGTGAGGTCGAGGGCCATCAGGGTCGGGTGGGCGAGGAGGCGGGGGCCGAACCGGTCCCAGTCCCTGAGCATGGCGTAGGAGCCCATGACGCCGAGGACGGCCGCGGCGAGGACGGCGTAGCGGGCCAGGCCGTCCGTCGCGTTCGTCATCGCGAAGGGGGCGCCGATCGCGATGGCCGCGAGGCGGACGGCGAAGGCCTGACGGCACAGGGCTTGGAGGGCGTTGAGCTGGAGGCGGATGCCGCCGGGGGCGGGGGCGTCGTCCGCGAGGTAGCCGGTGGGCCGTTCGCGGCGCCGCCCGAGCAGCGAGGACCACCGTCGGACCGTGTCGCCGGCGCGCCCGGAGCGGCGCAGGATGGCGTCCATCAGCGCCCCAGGATCGAGCCGAAGTTCGTCCCCGAGCCCAAGAACATGCCCGTCGCGATC
Organism: Streptomyces sp. NPDC060027; assembly: GCF_042737005.1. Classification (NCBI taxonomy): domain Bacteria; kingdom Bacillati; phylum Actinomycetota; class Actinomycetes; order Kitasatosporales; family Streptomycetaceae; genus Streptomyces; species Streptomyces sp. NPDC060027. The sequence goes on along the minus strand of NZ_JBHWVI010000032.1, from coordinate 13,342 downwards.
AGGATCATCGTCGCCGGCAGCATGAAGACGAGGGTGACCATCGTGGCCTTGGGGATGGTCTTGGCCGCACGACGCCGGGCGTTCTGGGCGTCGGTGCGGCGCATGTCCGTGGCCAGCTGGATGAGGGTCTCGGCGATCGGGGAGCCGAGTTCCTCGCCCTGCTGGAGGGCCGAGACGAACTGCGCCACCTGCTCGGAGGAGTTGCGCCTGCGGAGTTCGTCGAAGGCCTGGCGGCGGCTGACGCCCATGTCCATCTGGCGCAGGGTGATGCGCAGTTCGTCCGCCCAGGGACCCTCGTACTTCTCCGCGACGCGGTCCAGGGCCTGGCGGAAGCCGAGGCCCGCCGAGACGACGACCGCCAGGACGTCGAGGAAGTCGGGCAGTGTGCGGTCGATGACCTCCTTGCGCTCGCGGACCGCCTGCCAGATCAGGGCGTCCGCGGCGACCAGGCCGAAGGCGAGGGTGAGTACGGCGAACAGGAGCTGGCCGTTGGAGAGGAAGACCAGGCCGAGGACGACGCCGAAGATGCCGTACACCGCGCGGCGGGCCGCGTAGCGGTTCAGGGTCAGGCCGCCGGGGTTGCCCGCCATGTCGATGCGGCGGCGTTTGGCGTCCACACGCCGGGGGCCCATCAGGCGCAGGACGGTCGGCGCGAAGCGCATGCCGAGGCGGTCTACGGCCGAGTCCGCCGTGGAGACCCGGGTGCCGCCGACCTCCAGGGCGAGCTGGAGGTCGCTGGGGAGTTTGACGTCGGCGCGGATCATCCGGACGCCCAGGAGGACGCCCGCGACGGCCGCGCCCATCAGGACGGCGAGCAGCAGCGGCAGCAACGTGACCCCTCCCTCACACTTCGATCTTGCCGAGCCGGCGGATGACGAAGAAGCCCACGGTGTAGAGGCCGAGGGCCAGCAGGACCAGGCCCTGGCCGAGCGGGGAGCCGGTGACGCGGGCGAGGGCTCCCTCGTTCGAGGAGTTGATCAGGACCAGGGAGCCGATGCCGAGGAAGGGGACCGTGAAGGCGGTCGCGTTGACCTCGGAGAGCATGGTGCGGACCTCGCGCCGGGTCTCCTTGCGGTCCTCCAGGGTCTGGGTGAGGTTGCGCAGGGAGCTGACCACGGACCCGCCCGCCTTGTTGGCGAGCACGAGGGTGGTCACGAGGACGATCAGCTCGCGGGAGGGCAGGCGCTCGGAGAGCTCGCCGAGGGCGTCGTCGATGGTGCGGCCCAGCATCAACTGGTCGGCGACGTGGGCGAGTTCCTCGCCCGCCGGAGCCTCCAGCTCTTCCGCCGCCATGGCGAGTGCCGTACGCAGGGCCAGGCCCGCCGCCGTCGCGTTGGCCAGCAGGCGTGCCACGTCGGGGAGTTGGTTGATGAAGGCCTCGATGCGCTTCTGGCGCTGCCAGTTGAGGAACACGGCCGCGCTCCACACCCCGAGGACGGCGGCGATCGGACCGAAGAACGGGGCGAGCGTCGCGGCGGCGATCAGCCACAGGGCGACGACCACGGCGGAGACGTAGGTGAAGAACTCCCCCGCCGTGAGGTCGAGTCCGGTGGCCGACAGGCGCAGGTGGATCGCGCGGCCGAGCTGGGTGCGTCGCAGTCGGCGGTCGATGCCCGCGAAGCGGCGTACCCGGCCGGACGCCGTGCGCAGCGGGCCGGTGCCGGAGAGGCGGTCGACGAGCGCCTGCCGCTGGGCGCGGCCCGAGGCGTACGAGTGCACGCCCGCGACGGCGAGTGTGCCGCCGAGGACGGTCCCGCCGAGGGCGAGAAGGGCGGGGTCGTTCACGGCTGCCTCCCTTCGGAGGTGGGCGGCTCGGGGGCGGGCGGCTTGGAGGTGGGCGGCTCGGGGGCGGGCGGCCCTGAGGCGGGCGGCGTCATCCGATGGCCTGCCTCGTGTTGAGTGCGTCGATGGCCTCGGTGACGCCGAAGGCGGGCGGCGGCGGCTCGTTGGCGACGTACAGCTTCTCCGCGACCGAGCGCGGGAGCGGAAGGTGCTCGAAGTGGCCCCGGACGACCCGGTCGGGGCCGACCGGGCGGGGCACGAACCGGGTGACGGGGGTCACGCGGAACTGTTCGCGGCCGTGCGAGACGAGCAGCGCGATCTCGGTGACCTTGCGGGAGCCGTCGGCGTGCCGGGAGAGCTGGACGACGACCTCGACGGCGGAGTTGATCTGGTCCTTCAGCGCCTCGAAGGGGATCTGGACCTCGGACATCGAACCGAGGGTCTGCAGGCGCATGAGGGCGTCCTCGGCGGAGTTCGCGTGGACGGTGGCGAGCGAGCCGTCGTGGCCCGTCGACATCGCCTGGAGCATGTCGAGGGTCTCGCCGCCGCGGACCTCGCCGACGATGATGCGGTCGGGACGCATGCGCAGGGAGTTGCGGACCAGGTCGCGGATGGTGACCTGGCCCTTGCCCTCCACGTTCGGGGGACGGGACTCGAGGCGGATGACGTGCTCCTGCTGGAGCTGGAGTTCGGCGGAGTCCTCGATGGTGATGATGCGCTCGTGCGAGGGGATCAGCCCGGAGAGCGCGTTCAGCAGGGTGGTCTTGCCGCTGCCGGTGCCGCCGCTGACGATGACGTTGAAGCGGGCCCGGACGAAGGCCGCGAGCAGCATGAGCATCTGCTCGTCGAGGGAGCCGAGGCCGATCAGTTCCGGGAGCGTGTAGGCGCGCGGGAAGCGGCGGATGGTGAGGGTGGGGCCGGTCAGGGCCAGCGGCGGGATGATGACGTTGACGCGCTCGCCGGTGGGCAGGCGGGCGTCGACCATCGGATTGGACTCGTCGACGCGGCGGTTGACCGTCGAGACGATGCGTTCGATGGTCTGCATGAGCTGCTCGCTGGACGCGAAGCGGAGCGGCAGCTGTTCGACGCGGCCGGCCCGTTCCACGAAGATCGAGTCCGGGCCGTTGACCATGATCTCGGTGATCGAGGCGTCGGCGAGAAGCGGTTCGAGGACGCCGAGCCCCAAGGCCTCGTCGACCACCCTGCGGATCAGCTGGGAGCGCTCGGCGGTGGAGAGGACGGGGCCTTCGCGGCTGATGATGTGGCCGAGGACGCGTTCGAGACGGACCCTGCGTTCGGCCGCCGCGAGGCTGGACATCTCGGCGAGGTCGATCTCTTCGAGGAGTTTCGCCCGGTAGACGGCGACGAGGTGTCCGTCCTCACGGGCGGGTCCCCCCTCGTCGGGGGCGGCGATACGGGAACGCAGGCTCATGGTCTCGGCTCCTCCCGGTCAGTCGTCGGTGGGCATGGTGGCGTGGCGGGTCACGGTGTAGGGGCCGAGCAGGGGAATCACCCCGGGGACGGTGACCTGCACGGTGGCGGTGGTCAGATCGGACCCTGGGCCTCCCCCAGGCGTCACGCTCGGGTCGAGCCATCCGCTCACGGCCGCCTGTCCCGCCGCCGCGCCGTCGCCTCCCTGCGACTGGACCCGCGCGGCGGCCCGCGCCCCGGAACCTGCCTGGTTGACGCCGTACCCGATGAGGCCGAGCTGGATGGCCGCCATCCCGATGAGCAGCAGGATGGGCAGGAACCCGGTGAACTCCAGGATGGAGACACCCCGGTCACCCCGGGGCCGACGCACGGCCAGCAACCTGCCCGAGGGGCGGAGCGCGGTCGTGGCGCGGTGCCGGGCCATGGCGCGCAGCCCGATCGTGGCGCGGTGCCAGGCCATGCCCTGGCGACCGGTCACGGCACGGAGGAATCTCCTGGGGCCAGCCCTGTGCGCGGCGCGGCATCCGCTCGTCGAACCGGGTCGGCGCGCGGCAAGAAATTCACTCGTGGCACCGGACCGGGGCGCGGCGCGAAGCCGAGTCGTGGCATCGGACCGGCGTCCTGCGCCGAGCCCGTTCGCAGCACCGGACCGGGGCGCGGCGCGAAGCCGAGTCGTGGCCGCGGAGCCGTGCCTGGCACGGGACCCGCGCCGGAGGTACGTCCTCATCCGTCGTCCCCCTCCAATGCCGCGCCCGCGCTGCCCCGTACGTGGAACCCTGCGTCGAATCCCGGGAAGAACAGCGGGACGTCGACCTCGACGGTGGCCCTCATGACGGAGCCGGCCGGACCGCAGTCGATCTCGGCGCCGCTCCAGGCACCCGGCAGATGCTCGCTCCCCGCCGCCGCGCACGCGCCCGCGACGTCTTCGTTCACCGCGTACGCGGCGGTGGCGGCGCGTGCCGCCTCGTCCGCCGCGTTCCCGGCGAGCGAGTACGAGTAGCCGTACAGCACGCACTGCCACAGGATCGTCATGACGACGAGCAGCAGCGGGAACATCCCGGCGAATTCGAGGGTGACCGCTCCCCGGTCACCTCGTCGCCTCAGGGCGAGCGCGCCCCGGTCCGACGAGGACGCCTTACGGCGCCTGCCGCCGGCCCCACCTTCCTGGGCGACCACGAGACCCAGCTCGCCGGCCAGCGCCCACAGGGCCTGTTTGACGGTCGAGCGGGCGTCCAGGTCCTGGAGCCGTCCCGCGTCGACGACCGACTGGAGTTCCTTGAAGGCGGCGGGGACCGCGGAGCGGGCGACCTTGGTGCCGGTGACGCGTTCGACGAGGGACGGCTGGATCTCCGTACCGCGGGCGAAGCGGTTCACGACCGTCGTGGTCTCCTCCGCCTTGCGGATCTGGAGGCGGTCCCACATGCGGACCATGCGCTTGGCGGCCCGTACGGCGATGACGTCGGGGGTGACGAGGAGCAGGGCCCGGTCGGCCATCTCGACGGCCGCCGCGGTGGCCGAGTTCATCTGGGAGCCGCAGTCGACGACCACCACGTCGTGGCGGGAGCGCAGCGCGCCGAGGACCTGCCGGGCCACGCGGTCGGTGACCTCCTCGCCCCGTTCGCCCTCGGCGGGGGCGAGCAGCAGGGCGATGCCGCTGTCGTGGGTGTAGACGGCGTCCTGGAGGACGCGCGGGTTGATGTCGCTGATGGCCGCCAGGTCGGCCACCGAGCGGCGGAACTGCACATCGAGGTACGACGCCACGTCGCCGGACTGGAGGTCCAGGTCGACCAGGGCCACATTGTGGCCGGACGCCCGTGCCGCGAGGGCGAGTTGGACCGCCGTGACGGTCGCTCCGACGCCGCCCTTCGCGCCCGTCACCGTGACGACGGTGCCGCCGGGCCCCGCGTACAGCTCGGGCGCGCCGCTGTGCAGATGGCGGCGCATCCCGGCGGACCAGGCGGCGGCGGCCTGGACGCGCTCGGCGAGGGCGTCGTAGCCGAGCGGCAGACCGATGATGCCGCGGGCGCCGGAGTCCATGGCGGCGGTGAGGACGCCGGTGCTGGTGTCGGCGGTGATGAGGACGACCCCGACGGCGGGGAAGCGCATCACGAGGTCGCGGATCAGGTCCAACGCCGTTACGGGGCCTATGCGTTCATGGACCAGGACCACTTCGGGGAGCTCGTCGAGGGATTCGGCGGCGAGGCGCGCGAGGGTGTCGAGGAGCGCCGTCGAGTCGGGTACGGGCGGGGCGGGTTCGGTGTCGGCGAGCTGGCTCAGCAGGGTGGTGAGCGCGCGGGCCGAGTCGATGTCGCCGACGGCGGGAAGGATGCGGACGGTCATCGGCCCAGCCCCACTTCCACATGCCGCGGACCGGCCGCCGGGCCCGGCACCCCGCGGACGCGCCACCGGGCCGCGGACGACCGCCCCGGCGGCCCGTCCGCCTGCCGCACGCCGGGGCCTCGGTCCGGACCCGTACGCCTCGGACTCGTAAGCGACCCTCGGCACCGCCCCGTGGGCATGGACCTCATGCGCGGCCTCCTACTTGTCCTCGTCGAGGGTGTACGTACGGTCGCCGGGCGCGACGGCCGCGTCGGAGCCGCCCGCGACCAGGGCGAGCCGGACGTGTTCGGCGAACGACTCGGCGTACGCGACACGTTGGGCGTCGGCGGTGCCGAGGGCGAAGGTGATGGGGACGGCCTGGTTGGCGCTGTTGCGCCGGTCGGAGCTGGACTGGCCGGGGTCGAGGGCGGTGAGCTTGCCGACGTCGATGACGCGCGCGTTCTCGACGATCACCTTGGACTGGTCGGTGCCCTTGTCGTTCTCGGCCTTGAAGGTGGCGTAGATGTTGACCCGCGAGCCGGGGTTGATCTTGCCCGCGACACCCGTCGCCGCGTCGATCATGATGGCGATCTCCTGCTGCCCGGACGCCAGTCGGGGCCGGTCCACGATCATGTCGGCCTGCAGCAGGGAGCCCTTCTCCAGGCGGGTGACGGCGATCTTGCCGCGGATGCGGGAGAGGCTGGTGACGGCGGTGGACGGCAGCCATCGCTCGGGCATCGAGATCTTCTCGAACTGGTCGGCCGACAGCTCCTTGTAGGGCGCGATGTCGTTCTTCAGGCGGTACGCCGTGACCTCCGGGCCGACCTTGGAGTTCACGTCGCGGATCACCGAGAGGACTCCGGCGAAGGCGCCGAGGGCGCACAGGACCGAGAGGACCAGCAGGATGACGCCGCGGCGCTGGCGCGAGTTCACTGAATCTCACCTCGTGGGGCGGTACCGGGGACTGGACCGAGCTGTCTTTCCTGCCGGGGAGCCGGGGGGTGTCCCCCGGGGTGATGCAGCATGTTCCGGACAACCTCGATCTACGGCGGACGGCGGGGTCGAGCGGTCGTGCCTGGTGCTGTTCAGATGTGCCCGAGGGGCCTATGTGGCGCCGCGGGGCAGAGCGCGTACCGAAGAGGCTGCCCGGACGACGGTGGCCGGAAGCTCATGGGCGGAAGGCGGTGGCAGGGGCGCGGCACAGAACCCGCAGCGGTCACCGATGAGTTCGAGGCCGCACCAGTGGCACTCCTCCCGCCGGACGGACGAGACGAGCTGGTAGAGGACGGAGACGTCGTACAGGCCGGCGGCGAACTCGACGAGCCGTGACGTCCCCCACCAGCGGGCCGACTCCTCGGGCAGCGGGACGGTCGCGGCGCCCTGGACGCGCCAGGCGGGTGCGAGGGTCTCGGTGACCCAGTCGGAGGGCGGCTGGCCCGCGGCCCAGAGCAGCCGGGTGCCGAACTCCGGTCCTGGCAGCTCGTCCTGACCGACTCTGATCAGCTCGGGCCGCGGATTGGCGAGTACGGCGAACTGGGCGCCCGGAACCCACGACTTGGCGTGCGACTTCAGCGGGACCGGGACCCGGTCGAGCTTGGCGACGGAGCCGAGCAGGGCGCCCGCGTAGATGTAGTGGGCGAGCAGCCGGGCGGCGGAGGCGAGCACGCCGGGGCTGAAGTCGCAGACGGAGAGCTGGCGCAACTGCTGGGCCAGCAGGGCGATTCCGAGCGGTGGCAGGTCGATGCCGAGCAGCGCGATGCGGTCGCTCTCCAGGACGGAGCGGACGGTGTGCAGCCGCCGGGTGACGGCGCCCTCGGCGGAGGACGGGTAGAGGGAGATGACATACCCGTGCTGTTCGATGAGCGCGTGCATCCCGGTGAGGGAGTTCTCCAGGGTGTCGAGCGGCTGGACGACCGCCGGCGGGGTCTGCCGGTCGTGCGGCGGGAGCACCAGATCGGGACTGGTGACGGCTATCGCGGTCGGCACGCTGCACACACCCCGTTCGCTGGGGCGGGGTGGTCAACCACCGCCTCAGATCGCCCCTTTTATCGCCATGGAGCGTCACGGACGACCACGAACGGCCGCAGATCGTCACTGTGACGTCCTCTTGCATCAGCACCATATCCACGGCATGGCCCGCTCAACACCGAATCTCCGAGATCATCTCACCGAAGGTGCGGGCGTGATCAACGGAGAGTAAGCCGGGTGATGACAACTCAACCCCTCGGTAAGGGTGTTGAGAACTCCAGAGGTCTTGACAACCAGATTGGTCTGGACCAACTTGTATCCACCGGCGGTGGCCACCGTTCCGTTCCCCCTCCCCCACCTCTTCCCGGAGGACCCAGTGGACCGCGTCACCCGTATGCCCAGGCGGAGATGGGCGGGAGCCCTCGCCACCGCCGTCACCGCATCCGTCCTCTCCCTCACCGGCCTGGCCGGCCAAGCCCAGGCCGCCGACGTCAACAACGCCAAGAACGGCGGCTACGAGTCCAGCCTGAGCAACTGGACGTGTTCGGCGAGCAGTGGTGCGACCGTCTCCTCGCCGGTGCACGGCGGCTCGGCCGCGCTGAAGGGCACGCCCGCGGGGCAGGACAACGCCAAGTGCACCCAGTCCGTCGCCGTGAAGCCCAACTCGACGTACACGCTGAGCGCCTGGGTGCAGGGCGGCTACACCTACCTCGGGGCCACCGGTACGGGGACGACGGACGTGTCGACGTGGACGCCCGACTCCTCCTCCTGGAAGCAGCTGACGACCACCTTCACCACCGGTGCCTCGACGACGTCGGTGACGGTCTACACGCACGGCTGGTACGGACAGACCGCCTACTTCGCCGACGACCTCTCGGTGTTCGGCCCCGACGGCGGCGGTGGCGGCGACCCGGCCCCGACGGTCCCGGCGACCCCGGCCGGACTCTCCGTGCCCTCCACGACCTCGTCGTCCGTCTCCCTCGCCTGGAACACGGTGTCGGGCGCGACCGGCTACAACGTCTACCAGGGCGGCTCCAAGGTCCAGTCGGTGACCGGGACCTCCGCGACCGTCTCGGGTCTCGCCGCCTCCACCTCGTACTCCTTCCAGGTCACGGCGACCAACTCGGCCGGTGAGTCGGCGAAGTCGTCGGCCGTCACCGGGACGACGACCGCCTCGGGCGGCGGGGGCGGCGGAAGCGTGCCCGCGCACGCCGTGACGGGCTACTGGCAGAACTTCAACAACGGGGCGACCGTCCAGAAGATCTCCGCCGTCCAGTCGCAGTACGACATCATCGCCGTCGCCTTCGCCGACGCCACGAGCACGCCGGGCGCGGTGAGCTTCACCCTCGACTCGGCCGGGCTCGGCGGCTACACCGTCGACCAGTTCAAGGCCGACATCAAGGCCAAGCAGGCCGCGGGCAAGAAGGTCATCATCTCCATCGGCGGCCAGAACGGCACCGTCTCGGTGAGCGACTCGGCGTCGGCCACGAACTTCGCCAACTCCGTCTACTCCCTGATGCAGACGTACGGCTTCGACGGCGTCGACATCGACCTGGAGAACGGCCTCAACGCGACCTACATGTCACAGGCGCTGCGGTCCCTGTCCGCGAAGGCCGGCTCGTCCCTGGTCATCACGATGGCCCCGCAGACGATCGACATGCAGTCCACGTCGAACGCCTACTTCCAGACCGCCCTGAACATCAAGGACATCCTCACCGTCGTCAACATGCAGTACTACAACAGCGGTTCGATGCTCGGCTGCGACGGCAAGGTCTACTCGCAGGGCTCGGTCGACTTCCTGACGGCGCTCGCCTGCATCCAGCTGGAGGGCGGCCTCGCCCCGTCCCAGGTCGGCCTCGGCCTCCCCGCCTCCACCAGCGGCGCGGGCAGCGGCTACGTCTCCCCGGCGATCGTGAACAACGCCCTCGACTGCCTGACCAAGCTCACCAACTGCGGTTCCTTCAAGCCCTCCAGGACCTACCCGGCCCTGCGCGGCGCGATGACCTGGTCGACGAACTGGGACGCCTCGGCAGGCAACGCCTGGTCGAACGCGGTGGGCCCGCACGTGCACGCGCTGTAGTTCCGCCCCGGTCCCTTCCCGTTCCGCTCCGCCCTCGCCGACGGAAGGGAACGTCTCGGCCCCGGCTGCCCCGCAGCCGGGGCCGGGCCGTTCTCACCCGCGGAACTGGCCACCTCTCAACCAGTCCCGCCCCGGCGGGATCGGACTCAGGAGAACCGCTGGGGAAGTTCGCCGGCGTCCCATAGCTGGTCCAGATGCCGGAAGAATCCACCGAAGTCCTTGGCCATGGCGGCTCGCTGCTCCGACGACAGACGCTCCATCGGGTCCGTGAAGTCGAAGGTTCCGAGATCGGGTCCGGTCCAACACTTGAAGCGTCGGCAGCTGGCACACCACAGGTAACTGATCAGCGAGGGGCGCACCCTGATGTGGCTGCGATACACATAGGTACGTACGGAGGAGTTCCCGCAGGCAGGACACACCCGCTCCGACTGGTCGTCGTAGAACTTGGGCCCCGCCACCAGTTCCCTGACCTGATCCGCGTCGAACTCTCGCATGCCATCGCCCTCGGCGTCGTAGCGCCAGTGTTCTGTGGCCCCGCTCGGCTTTCTGCGCCAAGCCAGTCGTCCCTCCACGGTCCAGCCGAACCGCGTGACGCCGCCAAGGGGATCCGTGCTCTCCACGATGTGGCCGAAAACGTCGCGAACGCAGGATGACACCGCGCCTGCTGGATTGTCGCGGTGAGAACTGGCGTCTGAAGCGACCGCAGTTCAGAAGAACTCCGACCACGGCTGGTCCCAGACCTGTTTGGCGCACAGGATCAGGAACAGGACGCCCGCGATGACCAGCATGGCGTTGCTCAGGAGTCCGTTGCGCCATTCCCGGGGTGTGCGGGAGGAGTTGAGGAGGCGGAGGAGGGTCAGGGCGAGGAAGGGGAGGAAGGCCGCTCCCAGGACTCCGTAGAGGATCACCAGGCGGAACGGCTGCCCCTGGAAGAGGAGCACGATCGGCGGGAAGGTCAGCCAGAGGAGGTACGCGCGGAAGGCCCAGGACTTGTCGCGCCGCCCCGAGGCGACCTCCTCGCCCCTCGCCCGCCCGCCGCGGTAGTGCGCCACGAAGTCGGCGAACATCAGGCTCACGCCGTGCCAGACGCCGATCAGCGAGGTGAAGGACGTGGCGAAGAAGCCGATCAGGAAGAACTTCGCGGTCGCCGTGCCGTATTCGGCCGCGAGGATGTCGCTGAGCTGGATCAGGCCCTTGTCGCCGCTCGCGAGGGCCACCTGGGCGGAGTGGAGCAGTTCCGCGCCGACGAAGAGCATCGCGATCACGAAGATGCCCGTGGTGACGTAGGCGACGCGGTTGTCGAGCCGCATGACCTTCATCCAGCCGGTGTCGCTCCAGCCCTTGGCGTTGACCCAGTAGCCGTAGGCGGCGAGCGTGATGGTGCCGCCGACGCCGCCGATCAGGCCGAGTGTGTTGAGGACGGAGTCCTTCTCGTCGGGCAGGACGGGAAGCAGGCCCGCGAACGCGTCCGGCAGGTTCGGGGTGACCCGGATCGCCAGATACACCGTCACCACGAACATGACGCCGACCAGGACCGTCATGACCTTCTCGAAGACCTCGTACTTGTTGAACCATACGAAGACCAGGCCGACCAGTCCGCAGGCGATGCCCCACCATTCGAGATCCATGACGCCGGGGAACAGCGCCTGGAGCGGCAGCGCGCTCGACGACATCGCGGCGGCGCCGTAGACGAAGCCCCAGACCACCACGTACACGACGAAGAAGTACGTGGTCCACCGGCCCAGGCTCGCCCAGCCGTCGAAGAGCGTGCGCCCGGTGGACAGATGCCAGCGGCCGGCCGCCTCGGCCAGTGAGATCTTGACCAGGCAGCCGATCACGGCGGCCCAGAGGAGGGTGTAGCCGAAGCTGCTGCCCGCGATGAGGGTCGCGACGAGGTCTCCGGCTCCGACACCGGTCGCGGCCACCACGATGCCGGGCCCGATGTACTTCCAACTGGATGCGCGGGGGCGGGAGACGGTCGCTGCGGTCTCCCCTGACGCTGACTTCCCACTGGTCTCCGTCATGCGATTCAAGAAAGCGCAGAGGGCGAGGGCGGCACAAGTGCGCGTACGCCGATCGCCACGCGATCCACGCAGGGCGGTCGCAGGAGATGCCGACGCCGCGCGATCCTCGGCGGCCGTCCCGGCGGCCCGCCCCGCCCCGCCCTCACGGCCGATTTCGAGCCACCGCCCCTTCGGCACATCTTGACCTGCTCATGCCATGGGCCCACCATGAGCGCCACACCCGCACCAGGCACGTCGCCATGGACCACCCCCCGCTCCACTCCCCACATTCCGGAGATCCCGGAATTCCTGGAGAAACAAGGAGACTTCATGCGACTCCGCATACGCGGCAGCGCCCGCGGCAGCACCGACGGCAAGGGCAGAGGCGGCCGGCGCAGCGCCGCTCTCGCCGTCCTCGCGGCCCTCGCCCTCGCCGCTCCCCTCACCGCCACCACCACCGACGCCACGGCGAGCGGAGCGAAGGCCCCCGCCCCCTCGACCGACGACATCAGGCAGTACGAGATCCACCAGAGCTCGACTCCCGTGTCGCGTACGGCGATCCAGCAGTCCGGGGTCACCGTGGACGAGGCCGACGAGGAGACCGTCGTCGTCTCGGGCCGCGCGGACCAGATCAGCAAGCTGCGCCGGCAGGGCTACGACGTCTCCCTGCTGGGCTCGGCGCCCGACCGCGCCGCAGGCGCCTCCGACGTGCGCCTCTTCGACTTCCCGACGGCGGACGCGAAGTACCACAACTACGCGGAGACGAACGCGGAGATCGACCAGCGGCTCGCGGCCTACCCGAGCATCATGAGCAAGAGGGTGATCGGCAAGTCGTACCAGGGCCGGGACATCGTCGCGATCAAGGTCAGCGACAACGTCGCGACCGACGAGAGCGAACCCGAGGTCCTCCTCACCTTCCACCAGCACGCCCGCGAGCACCTCACGGTGGAGATGGCGCTGTATCTGCTGCGTGAACTCGGAGCGGGCTACGGCAACGACTCCCGCGTCACCAGCATGGTGAACAACCGCGAGATCTGGCTCGTCCCGGACCTCAACCCGGACGGAGGCGAGTACGACATCGCGAGCGGCTCCTACCGCTCGTGGCGCAAGAACCGCCAGCCCAACTCCGGTTCCTCGTACGTCGGTACGGACCTGAACCGCAACTGGAACTACAAGTGGGGCTGCTGCGGCGGCTCTTCGGGTTCCACGTCCTCGGAGACCTACCGCGGAGCGTCGGCCGAGTCGGCTCCCGAGGTGAAGGTGGTCGCCGACTTCGTCCGTGGCCGGGTCGTCGGCGGCAAGCAGCAGATCAAGGCCGGCATCGACTTCCACACCTACAGCGAGCTGGTGCTGTGGCCGTTCGGGTACACCTACTCCGACACCGCCACGGGGATGACGGCGGACGACTACAACGCCTTCAAGACCGTCGGCCAGAAGATGGCCGCCAGCAACGGCTACACGGCCGAACAGGCCAGTGACCTGTACATCACGGACGGCTCGATCGACGACTACCTCTGGGGCAGCCAGAAGATCTTCGACTACACCTTCGAGATGTATCCGTCGTCCAGCTCCGGCGGCGGCTTCTACCCGCCCGACGAGGTCATCGAGCGGGAGACGTCCAGGAACCGGGACGCGGTGCTCCAACTCCTGGAGAACGCCGACTGCATGTACCGGTCCATCGGCAAGGCGGCCCAGTACTGCGCCTAGGAGGCCGGCCTGTCGGTGACCGGGGAACCGCGCGCCCCGCGTGACCGCTGTC
>NZ_JBHWVI010000031.1:0-59800 GCF_042737005.1 Streptomyces sp. NPDC060027 | reverse complement strand
GCGGGACACCGTGTTCGGCGTCCCGCGGACCGGGTGCGGACAACTGGGCGATGCGACCCGCGAAAACTCGGGTCGGACGGCCCGTATGAACGATCAGGCCTTCTTGGTCTCCCAGAAGATCTTGTCGATCTGGGCGATGTAGTCCAGCGCCTTCTGGCCCGTCGCCGGGTCGGTGGACGCCTTCGCGGCCGAGAGGGCCTTGAGCGCGTCGTTGACCAGCTGGTGCAGCTCCGGGTACTTCTCGAAGTGCGGGGGCTTGAAGTAGTCGCTCCAGAGCACCGACACGTGGTGCTTGGCGAGCTCGGCGCGCTGCTCCTTGATGACGGTGGCGCGAGCCTGGAAGTGAGGGTCGTCGTTACCGGCCATCTTTTCCTGGACGGCCTTCACCGACTCCGCCTCGATGCGGGCCTGGGCCGGGTCGTACACACCGCAGGGCAGGTCGCAGTGCGCGCTGACCTTGACCTTGGGGGCAAACAGGCGGGAGAGCATTTGAGCTGTCCTTCCTCGTGATCGTCTTCTCAGGTGGGACATTACTCCGTAGGAGACGGGTTTTCGCGAGTGCCCCCATGGGCTTAGGACAAAAGTCCGGGGTCAAACTGGGACTGGTGGAGGATAGGACCGGGGAGGTGCCGGTGATGCCGGAGCTGTCGCAGGAGACCGAGCGGGGGAGGGCCCTGCTGCCGTTCGGGGCGGCGGAGGTGACGGGCCCGTCCATGGTGCCCACGCTCCAGCACGGGGATCGGCTCGTCGTGCAATGGGGGGCGCGGGTGGGGCCGGGTGACGTCGTCGTCCTGCGGCATCCGTTCCAGCAGGACCTGCTCGTCGTGAAGCGGATCGCGGAGCGGCGCGAGGGCGGCTGGTGGGTGCTCGGGGACAACGCGTTCGCGGGCGGGGACAGCACCGACTACGGAACCGTTCCCGAGGAACTCGTCCTCGGGAAGGTGCGGTTCCGCTACCGGCCGCCGACGTCGGGTCAGCGTTCGCCGTTCGCCGTCGCCCGCTGGGTGCTGGTGGCCGCCAGGCCGGTGCTCTCCGCCCGGTCCGCCTCCAGGCGCTTGCGGGCCCGGTAGGCCGCGACGTTCGCGCGGGTCGCGCAGCGGTCCGAGCAGTAGCGGCGGGAACGGTTGGTCGAGGTGTCGAGGTAGGCGTTTCGGCACGGGGCGGCCTCGCACAGGCCGAGGCGGTCCACGCCGTACTCGGTCAGATGGAAGGCCAGGCCCATCGCCGCGATCGCCGCGTAGCCCGCGGTCGCGTTCGAGGGGTGGTCCGCCAGATGCATGTGCCACAGGGGGCGGTCGTCGTCGTCGCGGTGGTCGTGCCCCGAGATCTGCGGGCTCACCGGGAACTCGAGGAGCAGGGAGTTCAGCAGGTCCACCGCGAGTGTCTCCTCGCCGGTGTCCGCCGCCTCGAAGACCGCGCGCAGTCGCGCCCGTACGGAACGGAAGCGGGTGACGTCCGCCTCCGCGGCGCGGCGGGCCGCCGAGGCGTTGCCCCCGAACAGGTCACGGACGGCCTCGACCGAGGTCAGCGCGTCCTTGCCCCGGGCCGGTTCCTCGGTGTTGACGAGACGGACGGCGTAGTCCGAGTAATAGGCCAGTTCCACTTGTAGTCCTTACGGAGGCGCTCTATCGTTGTGCTGGCGGTCGGGTAACAGATGATCGCGCTTACAGGGTATTACGTGGTCGCCTGGAGGAGGGTCTTTCATGGCCATCGGCACCGGAACCGACTGGCACGCCTGGCAGCGGAGCTGGGACCGGCAGCAGGAGTGGTACATGCCGGACCGCGAGGACCGCTTCCGGGTGATGCTCGACATGGTCGAGGCCCTCGTCGGACCCGCGCCCCGCGTCCTGGACCTCGCCTGCGGCACCGGCACCATCACCGACCGGCTGCTCACCCGCCTCCCCGGAGCCACCAGCACCGGCGTCGACCTCGACCCCGCCCTCCTCACCATCGCCGAGGGCACCTTCGCCGGCGACGACCGGGTCTCCTTCGTCACGGCCGACCTCACGGACCCGCGGTGGCGCGCCGCGCTCCCGTACGACACGTACGACGCCGTGCTGACCGCCACGGCCCTGCACTGGCTGCACAGCGAACCCCTCGCCGACCTCTACGGCCAGATCGCCGAACTCGTCCGCGACGGCGGTGTGTTCATGAACGCGGACCACATGATCGACGAGTCGACGCCCCGGATCAACGCGGCCGAGCGCGCCCAGCGGCACGCCCGCATGGATCAGGTGAAGAAGGACGGTGCCCTCGACTGGGCCGAATGGTGGGAGGTGGCCGCCCAGGACCCCGTCCTCGCCGAGGCCACCGCGCGCCGCTTCGAGATCTACGGCGAGCACGCCGACGGCGACACCCCGTCCGCCGACTGGCACGCGCGCGTACTGCGCGAGAAGGGCTTCGGGGAGGCCCGTCCGGTGTGGCGCTCCCCCTCGGACGCGCTGGTGCTCGCGGTCAAGTAGACCCCTCGCAGGCGCTGTCGAGGCGGTACGGAGAAAGTCCGCGGGGCATGAGGAAGGGGCGGTACGGGAGACCCGTACCGCCCCTTGTTCCCTGCGCTCAGGAGCGTCGACGTCCGGTCAGAGGACCTTCGACAGGAACGACTTCGTGCGCTCGTGCTGCGGGTCCGTCAGGACGTCACGCGGGTTGCCGGACTCGACCACCACACCGCCGTCCATGAAGACCAGGCTGTCGCCGACCTCGCGGGCGAAGCCCATCTCGTGCGTGACGACGATCATCGTCATGCCGGACTCGGCGAGGTCGCGCATGACGTCGAGGACGTCACCGACCAGCTCCGGGTCCAGGGCCGAGGTCGGCTCGTCGAAGAGCATCAGCTTCGGGTCCATCGCCAGCGCGCGGGCGATGGCCACGCGCTGCTGCTGGCCGCCGGAGAGCTGCGAAGGGTAGCTCTTCGCCTTGTCGGACAGGCCGACGCGTTCGAGCAGCTCCAGCGCGCGGTCCCGGGCGTCCGACTTCTTGGCGCCCTTCACCTGGATCGGCGCTTCCATGATGTTCTCGACGGCCGTCATGTGCGGGAACAGGTTGAAGCGCTGGAAGACCATGCCGATGTCCCGGCGCTTCAGTGCGACTTCGCTGTCCTTGAGCTCGTAGAGCTTGTCGCCCTTCTGGCGGTAGCCGACGAGCTGCCCATCGACGTACAGGCGGCCGGCGGTGACCTTCTCCAGGTGGTTGATGCACCTGAGGAACGTGGACTTGCCGGAGCCGGAGGGGCCGATGAGGCAGAACACCTCGCCGGACTTCACCTCCAGGTCGATGCCCTTGAGGACCTCGACGGGGCCGAAGGACTTGTGGACGCCCTCGGACTTGACCATCGCCGTGGCGGAGTCCGCCTTGGTCACGTTGGCGGTCATGACGACACACCTCCCCTCGGGCTGCCCAGCGACAGAACGTGGGACTTGATCTTCTGGAACGGAGTGTCCGGGAGGCTGCGGCTGCTGCCCCGGGCGTAGTAGCGCTCAAGGTAGTACTGGCCGACGCTGAATACCGACGTCAGCAGCAGGTACCAGGCGGCGGCGAGGAACAGCATCTCGACCGGGGCGCCCGAGGTCTGGCCGATGTCCTGGGTCACGCGGAACAGCTCGGAGTACTGGATCACGGCGACCAGCGAGGTCGTCTTCAGCATGTTGATGACTTCGTTGCCCGTGGGGGGCACGATCACCCGCATGGCCTGCGGGATGACGATCCGGCGCAGGGTCTTGCTGTGGCTCATGCCCAGGGCCTGCGAGGCCTCGGTCTGGCCCTCGTCGACCGAGAGAAGACCGGCCCGGCAGATCTCGGCCATGTACGCGGCCTCGTTCAGGCCCAGGCCCAGCAGCGCCGTCAGCAGCGGCGTCATGAAGCTGGACCAGTAGTCCTTGTAGATCGGACCGAGGTTGATGTACGTGAACACCAGGCCCAGGTTGAACCAGACCACCAGCTGCACGAGGACCGGCGTACCGCGGAAGAACCAGATGTAGAACCACGCGATGGACGAGGTCACCGGGTTCTTCGACAGCCGCATCACGGCGAGCAGGATGCCGCCGCCGATGCCGATCACCATCGAGAGGAATGTCAGCAGCAACGTCTTGAGGACGCCGTCGATGACGCGCTGGTCGAAGAAGTAGTCGGGGATGGCTCCCCAGTTGATCTGTCCCTGGGAGAACGCGTAGATCACGGCGACCAGGAGCGCGATCGCGACGACCGCGGAGACGTACCGCCCGTAGTGCCGGACCGGGATCGCCTTGATGGCTTCCGGTCCGGCCGGGGGAGTGTCCTCCGGGCCCGCCGTCTTGTCGATGTCAACAGTCACGGGAGTTGTTGCCTTTCAGTGCCCGCTCGGTTCCGCGGTCACTTGCCGCCGTTGACCACGGCCGTCTTGACGGCGCCGGCGTCGACGCCCCACTTGGCGATGACCTTGTCGTACTCGCCGTTCTTGATGATGGCGTCCAGGGCGGCCTGGAGGGCGTCCCGCAGCTGCGTGTTGGACTTGGCGACCGCGATGCCGTACGGCGCCGCCTCGACCTGGTCGCCGACGATCTCGAAGTCCTTGCCGCCGCCCGAGGTCTTCACCGCGTACGCGGCGACCGGGAAGTCCGAGGAACCGGCGTCGGCGCCACCGCCACGCAGCCGGGTCTGGGCCTGCTGGTCGTTGTCGTAGGCCTCGATGGCGATCTTCTTGCCGCCCGTGCACTTCTTGGACTCGGACTTGGCGAGGTCCTCCGAGACCGTGCCGCGCTGCACCGCGATCTTCTTGCCGCACAGGTCGGCCCAGGTCTTGATGTTCTGCGTCTTGCCCTTGGGGGTGTAGATGGACACACCGGCGGTG
This sequence comes from Streptomyces sp. NPDC060027, assembly GCF_042737005.1. Classification (NCBI taxonomy): domain Bacteria; kingdom Bacillati; phylum Actinomycetota; class Actinomycetes; order Kitasatosporales; family Streptomycetaceae; genus Streptomyces; species Streptomyces sp. NPDC060027. The sequence continues at coordinate 54,975 of NZ_JBHWVI010000031.1, read as the reverse complement.
AAGTAGTCGACGAAGTCGACACCCTCGCCGACCTTCTTGCCGGTGTCCGAGTCGATGCCCTCCTGGCGGTCCTTGGTGTCCGTCATGGCGGACATCGCCATGTCGTACCGCTTGGAGCGCAGACCCGTGAGCAGCGTGTCGAAGGTGCCGTTCTGGAAGTCGAACTTCACCCCGAGCTGCTTGCCCATCGCCGCGGCCAGGTCGGGGTCGATGCCGACGACCTTGCCGGAGCTGTCCTTGAACTCGACGGGCGCGTAGGCGATGTCCGAACCGACCTTGATGACGCCCGCGTCGCGGATGGCCTTGGGCAGCTTGTCGGCCAGCGGCGCCGAGCTGGTGCTCGCGGACGAGTCGCCCGAGTCGTTCTTGGTCTGGTCACCGCAGCCGGTGAGGATCAGCGCGCCGGCGACCGCGATCGCACCGACCGCTGCTATCCGGGACTGCGCGGCGGTGGTACGACGGGTGGTGCGTGCGGTCATGAGGGTTCCTCCGGCGGATGAGGGAGTAGCCGATAGGTCGACGAGAACACACACCTTCGAGTGTCGCGACCTCGTGTAATGACGGCATCTTGCCATTCGGACTGCGGCATTCAGGGTGCCCGCTATGTCAAAATCGGATAACGGGTGACCTCCGAACCGCTACCGGTCGGTACGACAAGGCCGGATGTTGTGCGGGAATCCCTCCTTCCGGCCGGAAGATCTTCGGCGTATCGCGCGATGTGAACGGCGGCTACGCCGCACTCGCGACCGAACGGGGACATGTCCTGATGTGTCAATGGATCAAGGCATGAGTCATCTCACCGATGTGTGATCTTGACGTTATGGACTCGTCCTCGACATGGTCCGTCGGGTAAGAAGGTTCTTTACACCCCTCATCCGGGGCTCAGGGCGCGTGTGCGGCGCGCCCGTCGCGCACCGCCCGTACGCAACCACGGCGGCAGGGTCTGCGCGGTGCCCGCCCACCCCTCAACCAGGAGTGGTCACCCTCAGACAATGAAGACTTAAGGGGTAAAACAAAGTGGCAGCGGAGATCGTCAATCCTCGCAGCGACAGCAGTACGGATCACGAAGGCGGGGCCGAGCCCCTCGATGCCTTCGACCCGGCTTTCGCGCTGCACCGCGGCGGCAAAATGGCTGTGCAAGCCACGGTGCCCGTCCGCGACAAGGACGACTTGTCCCTGGCGTACACGCCCGGCGTCGCGAAGGTGTGCAGCGCGATCGCCGAGCAGCCGGAACTCGTCCACGACTACACGTGGAAGTCGTCCGTGGTCGCTGTGGTGACCGACGGAACGGCAGTGCTCGGGCTCGGTGACATCGGCCCCGAGGCCTCGCTCCCCGTCATGGAGGGCAAGGCCATCCTGTTCAAGCAGTTCGGTGGCGTGGACGCGGTGCCGATCGCCCTCGCCTGCACCGGCGTCGACGAGATCGTCGAGACGGTGGCCCGGCTCGCTCCCTCCTTCGGCGGCATCAATCTGGAGGACATCTCGGCACCGCGGTGCTTCGAGATCGAGCGGAAGCTCCAGGAGCGACTGGACATTCCCGTCTTCCACGACGACCAGCACGGGACAGCGGTCGTCACCCTCGCGGCCCTGCGGAACGCCGCCAGGCTGACCGGGCGCTCGCTCGGCGACCTGCGCGCGGTGATCTCCGGCGCGGGCGCGGCCGGAGTCGCCATCGCCCAGTTCCAGCTGGAAGCGGGCCTCGGCGATGTCGCGGTCGCCGACCGCAAGGGCGTCGTGTCGCGCGACCGGGACGACCTGACGGACGTCAAGCGGGAGCTGGCGGAGATCACCAACAGGGCCGGGATCTCCGGTTCGCTGGAGACGGCGCTCGCGGGCGCCGACGTCTTCATCGGGGTCTCCGGCGGTACGGTGCCGGAGCCGGCGGTCGCCTCGATGGCGGAGGGCGCCTTCGTTTTCGCGATGGCCAACCCGAACCCCGAGGTGCACCCCGACATCGCCCACAAGTACGCGGCCGTCGTCGCGACCGGGCGGTCGGACTTCCCGAACCAGATCAACAACGTGCTGGCCTTCCCGGGGATCTTCGCCGGTGCGCTCCAGGTCCGGGCCTCCCGGATCACCGAGGGCATGAAGATCGCCGCCGCCGACGCGCTGGCCGCGGTCGTCGGGGACGACCTCGCCGCGGACTACGTCATTCCCTCGCCGTTCGACGAGCGGGTGGCTCCGGCGGTGACCGCGGCGGTGGCCGCGGCCGCCCGTGCGGAGGGCGTCGCCCGCCGCTGACGTGGTGTGCCTTGCTTGGCCCCGCCGGGAGGTTTCCGGCGGGGCCGGTTTTTTACCCGCGGGAGCGTCTGAGCGGGTGGTTCTTCGCCTTCTTCGCCCCCTCCACCCCTGCCCGTCCCCGCCCGTCCCGTACCCGGGGCTCCGCCGGGCCCTCCTCGAACGCCGGAGGGCTGAACCTTGCGCGTCCGGGGATCGAGGCCTGCGCGTGACGGGCCTCGCACCGGGGCTGCGGGGCGTGTCACACGGAGAGGCGGTTCCCCCGGCCGGGGGCGGAGCCTATCGTCGAGGTCATGTTCGCTGCCTATGCCGCCCGAATCGACCGTGACCAGCCGCTGAACGGCCTGGAGTTGGGGGAACGTCCGGCCCCCGAACAGAGGCCGGGCTGGACGACCGTGAACGTACGGGCCGCCTCCCTCAATCACCACGACCTGTGGTCACTGCGCGGCGTCGGCCTCGCCGAGGACAAGCTGCCGATGATCCTCGGCTGCGACGCCGCCGGGATCGACGAGGACGGCAACGAGGTCGTCCTGCACTCCGTCATCGGCCAGAGCGGGCACGGGGTCGGCCCCAAGGAGCCCCGGTCCATCCTCACCGAGCGCTACCAGGGCACCTTCGCCGAGCAGGTCTCCGTACCGGCGTGGAACGTCCTGCCGAAGCCCAAGGAGCTGTCCTTCGAGGAGGCCGCCTGCCTGCCGACCGCCTGGCTGACGGCCTACCGCATGCTGTTCACCAACGCCGGGGTACGGCCCGGCGACTCCGTGCTCGTGCAGGGTGCGGGCGGAGGCGTGGCCACCGCCGCGATCGTGCTCGGGAAGGCCGCCGGGCTGCGGGTCTTCGCCACCAGCCGTGACGAGGCCAAGCGGAAGCGGGCGCTCGAACTCGGTGCCGTCGAGGCGCTGGAGTCCGGGGCGCGGCTGCCGCAGCGGGTGGACGCCGTCATCGAGACGGTCGGCGCCGCCACCTGGTCGCACTCGGTCAAGTCGCTGCGTCCCGGCGGCACCGTCGTCATCTCGGGTGCCACCAGCGGCGACCGGCCCTCGCACGCCGAACTGACGCGGATCTTCTTCCTCGAACTCAAGGTGGTCGGCTCCACCATGGGGACGAAGGACGAGCTGGAGGATCTGCTGGCGTTCTGCGCGGCCACCGGTGTGCGGCCCGTCATCGACGAGGTGCTTCCGCTCGACCGGGCCCGTGAGGGGTTCGAACGGCTGGAGTCCGGCGACCAGTTCGGCAAGATCGTGCTGACCGCGGGCTGATGCCCCGGGCCGCGCGGACGCGCGGCCGACGCCCTGGGGCGGGTCCGTTGCCGGCCGGCTTCGGAGACGTGTCGTATCGCGGCGGGTCCGGATTTCCGGGCCCGCCGTTTCGTGTGTCCTGGCGGTGGTGCGTGCCGGGCCCGGCACGGGTGTCAATGCTGGTTGACAAGGAGTGTCTGTCAACGTAGGTTGACGTCATGACCGAAGCAACGGATCTTGCCGAGCGCGCGGGTGATCGCGATCCGCGGGTCGGGCTGCGAGCGGTCTCCGCGCTGCGGAGGCTGCTGGAGCAGTTGGAAGCGGTACAGGTGCGCAGTGCGCGCCATCAGGGCTGGTCGTGGCAGGAGATCGCCGCGGAACTCGGAGTGAGCAGGCAGGCCGTGCACAAGAAGTACGGGAGGCAGTGATGTTCGAACGCTTCACGAAGGATGCGCGTGCCGTCGTAGAGGAGGCGGTGTCGCACTCCGAGCGGGTCGGGGCCGAGACCGTCGAGGAGGAGCACCTGCTGCTGGCCCTCCTCGACCGGGAGGGCAGCCGGGGTTCCTTCGCCCTGACGTCGCTCGGGGCGGCGGGGGTCCGGGAGTCGCTGGAGCGGGACCTCGCCGAGGCGCGCCGCCGGGGCGGGCTGTCGCGCGCCGACGCGGACGCCCTGTCCGGGCTCGGTATCGACCTGTCCGAGATCGTCTCCCGGATCGAGGAGGCGCACGGGGAGGGGGCGCTGGGGTCGGGCAAGCGCGCCGGGAACGGCCGACGGTCCTGGCGCCGGCCCTTCGGGCAGGGGGCGAAGGATGTCCTGACGCGGGCCCTGCGGGTCGCTCTCTCCCGACGGGACCGCCACATCGGGGACGAGCACCTCCTGCTGGCGATCACCCTGCGGGGCGGGGTCGCGGGCGAGGTGCTGGCCGATCACGGCGTCACCTACCAGTCGGTGACCAGGGTCCTGTACGGGGAGGGCGGCGTGGCCGAGGCCGGGTGAGGCGAGGCCCGTGCCGCACGGCCGGCGCAGGCCGGTAAGGCCCGGCGAGGTGCGGACTTCGCCGTCGATGCGATCCGTGGAGGTCGACGGGAGCCGACGAAAGACGGTCTGAGACGGTCCGAGTCGTTCTGTGTCGGTCCGTGTCAGGCAGTTCCGGTCCGCGCCCGTCTGTGCCGGTCAGTGCCTGGGGGCCGGCGGGGGCTGTGTCCACAGTCCCCGCCGATTCGTGCGGCCCCTGGAGAGAGCGCGGAAAGGCTACGGCCGCTTGCTCCGCAGGGTCGATCCGATGTGAGCCGCCGCCGCGGACAAGTGGCTGCGGATGTCCCGGAGTTGATCCTCCGAGACGCCGTGATCACGGGATGCGTCACGGATGCCGTCGCGGAAGCGGTCCAGCAGGCGATCCAGATCGCGGCCGGGATCGCCGGTGGAGTCCTCGTGGGCCCAGGCCGGTTCGTACGCGGCGGGGAAGTCCTCCGGGGTGGTCGTGTACTCCGGCTCCGCGGGCGCTCCGGAGGCGGTGCGGCCGAAGCCGAACTCCTTGCCGAAGTCCTTCCCCAGGTCCTTGCCGAAGTTCTTTCCGAAGTCGCCGAACTCCTTGGCCAGTTCGGTCAGTCCCTCACGGACGCCCGTCGGCCAGTCGCCTCGCGCGAAGTGGTCCTGGACCTGGTCCTGGACGCGCTGGGCCATGCGCTGCATCTCCGCCTGGGCCTGGGCGCGTGCCTTCTCCTGCGCTTCCTTGGCCTGGCGGCGGGCGCGCTGTGCCTCGTCGCGGGCGCGGCGGCTCTCGTCCTTCGCCCGGCGGGCCTGCTCCTTCCACTCCTGCCGGACGCGGCGCATCTCCTCCTTCGCCGCCCGCCACGACTCCTTGTCCTGGTAGTCGTCGGGGCCGCCGGACTCGCCCGGCGGGGCGTCGTACTGCTTCGCCCCGGCGCCGCCCTTGGATCCACGCCGGGCCTCCGTGGCCGCCGCCCGCATCTCGCGGCGCAGGTCACCGGCCGCACCCCGGACATCCGCGCGGATCTCCGCCGCGAGCTCCGCGACCGACTCGCGGATCTCCAGCTCCAGGTCGGCCAGCTCGCCACTGCGGTCGGCCAGTTCGGCGCGGCCCGCGTCGGTGATCGCGTACACCTTGCGGCCGCCCTCGGAGGTGTGCGTGACCAGTCCCTCGGCCTCCAGCTTCGCCAGCCGGGGGTAGACGGTGCCCGCCGAGGGTGCGTACAGGCCCTGGAAACGCTCCTCCAGGAGGCGGATCACCTCGTACCCGTGGCGCGGCGCCTCGTCCAGCAACTTGAGGAGATAGAGGCGCAGTCGGCCGTGGGCGAAGACGGGAGCCATGTCAGAGCACCTTCTTGTCGGTCGGGGTGTCGGCCGGCCGGCCTTCGGCGGCATCGTCTCCGACGGTGTCGCGCTCCATGCCGGTGGCGGTGCCGCTCGTCGTGTCGCCGGTGGCGTGGCCGGCGGTGTCGCCGGGGCCGGTCGGCGGGGCCGCGTCCCGGGGTTCCGGAGCCTCGTCGTACGGCTCGTCCTCCGCCGGGGGCCTGCGCAGCAGGGCGATGGAGCCCGAGACGGTCACCGCTTTCAGCCTGCCGTTGCCCGCGCCGAGGCGGCCGGTGATCTTCTTGGCGCCCCACTGGCCGTTGACCCGCAGGTCCTCGAAGGCGCTGGAGACGGTGCCGCTCGCGGTGTTGGCCTCCACCTCGGCGTCCGCCGGGTGGGGGAGCCGGATGGCGATCTCGCCCGAGACGTTCGACAGCTGGACGTCGGTGGGCGCGCCCGTGGCGTCCAGGTCCACGATCATCGAGCCGCTCACCGATTCGGCCCGCACGGAGGTGCCGGAGCCCTCGACGACGGTCAGGTCGCCGGAGACCGAGTGGAAGCGGAGGTCGCCGGTGACGGCCTGGGCCTCCAGGTTCCCGGAGACGGTGTCCACCCGAACGGGGCCGGCGACGCGGACGAGGGTCGTGTCGCCGGTGACACCCTTCACCTCGACCCGTCCGTCCACCCCGGAGACCACGGCGGCGGCGCCGACGACGCCCACCTCGACGCGCGTGCCGGTCGGGACGGCCAGCGAGACCACCGCCGCACGGCGCCAGCCCTTGCGGTCCAGCCACTTGAGGAAGCCCTTCCAGGGAAGGTCCTCGTAGGCCACCGTGAGCGTGCCGCCCTCCTGGATCACCTGGAGCGGGGGGCCCTCCAGCTCGGACACCTCCAGCCGGGCGGAACCCTCGTCGGTCCCCACGACGTTCACTGTTCCGTTGACGACGCGTACGCGCAGCGTCGTCACGGGGTCGTCGAAGGAGAGCTTCTTCGGCTCTGCCACGGACCACTCGGACATGGTGCAGACCTCCTCGACCGGACCGGACCCGCACGCGAATCCGAACTCGACGCGCCATATCGCGTCTTCCGCTATTCACGATATATCGCGGATACGGAAAGTCAAGACACCCATTCTGGGGATCATCGCTGCGTCGATGTGGCCAAATCGCCCTAAAGTGGGGCTATGTCGACTGCCTCCGGCGCGTCCCGGGACGACCACCCGGTCCAGGCCCCCGGCGCCCTGCTCCTCTGCCGGGCCCGTCCCGAGTCGGTCGGTCCCGCCGCCCAGCTGCTGCGCGAGCGGATGCTGCTCGCCGGGGCGGGGCCCGAGTGGAGCGTGCTGGTCCCCGAGGGCAGGCCCTGGCAGCACGGCGAGGAACCCGTCGACCGGGTGCTCACCGGCTGGGCCGCGGCGCTCGCCGTCGGCGCCCCCTGGCCCGTCCTCGCCCTGTGGTGGGACACCGACCGCAGCGGCTTCACCCTGGCCTCGGGTTTCCGCCGCACCGTGGGCTACGAATGGCTGGCGAACGGCACCCCGGTCGGCGAGGACGAGGCGATGCGCACCTTCGCCGCACGCCTCGGCCTCGACCCGGTGCTCGACATGCAGTCCCTGGAACCGTTGACGCAGCCCGATCCGGCGGCCGACGCCCACGCGCGCGTGAGCGGGCTGCTCGCGGTCCTCACGCGCGCGGGGCTGGCCCTTCCGGCCGGGCTCGAACCCGGCCGGTCCGCGGACCGGCTCCGCGACGCGGCCTGGATCCGGCCCGACGCCGAGCAGATCGAGTGGACCGGCTGGCGTGCCGCCGTCGGCGCCGAACTCGACGTCGTGGAGAGCGGCGGCCTCGGGCCCTGGCTGCGCGGTCCGAGGGCGCGCACCCTCGCCGCGGCCCAGCTGGCCGTAGGCCTCCCGCTCACCGCCTGGGGCGTACGGCGCCGCAGCGGCGGCTGGATCGTCGCCGGCGCGGTCCTGATGCTCCGCGGCGTCCTCGGCCTGGCGTACGACCGTCTGCGCGCTTTCGACTGACGCGACCGCGGTTCCCCGGAGCGGGCCCGCTCTCCCGGGGATCGAGCCGCCCCAGCGCGGGGACCGGTCGCTCTGCCGCGCGGGTTCGGATGCCCCGCCACGCGGGCGCGGACGCTTGGCCACACAGGCATGGACGCGTGGCCACGCAGGCGCGGCGCCCTGCCGCACCGGCCCCGGACGCCCCGCCCGGAGCGGACCCGACACCCCCCCCACCCCACCCCGAGAAGCGGCGCCGGAGTGTCTACTCCTCGTCCTCGTCCTCGTCGTCCAGCCGGGCCAGCCAGGTCGCCAGCCGCTCCACCGGTACCTCGAAGTCCGGGTTGAGGTCGACGAACGTACGCAGCTGCTCGGCGAGCCACTCGAAGGTGACCTCTTCCTCGCCGCGCCGCTTCTCAAGTTCCTCGATGCCGCGGTCGGTGAAGTACATGGCGGGTGCTCCGTCGGTGAAAGGGAAAAGAAACGCTGGACAAAAGGATAGGCGGGGGCGCGGGGCTCCCCGAGCCCGGAGCGGGACCGGCCCCCGCCCGGCACAAACCGGAGACCCGGCCCCCTGCGAAGGGAACCGGGTCTCCGTCGTCGTACAGGCGATGCGTACCGCCGTGCCGCGGGCCTAGGCCTCGAACACCTCACGCACCAGCTGCTCCTGCTCCGCCTGGTGCCGCTTCGCGGAACCGACGGCGGGGGAGGAGGAGTGCGGACGCGAGATGCGGCGCAGGCGCTCGGCGCCCGGGACGTCCGCGCCGACCGCCAGGTCCAGGTGGTCGATCAGGTTGAGCGCGATGAACGGCCAGGCACCCTGGTTCGCCGGCTCCTCCTGGGCCCACAGGTACTTCTCGGCGTTCGGGTACTTGGCGATCTCCGCCTGGAGCTCGGCACCCGGCAGCGGGTACAGGCGCTCGATACGGATGATCGCCGTGTCCGTGGAGCCGCGCTTCTTCCGCTCGGCCTCCAGGTCGTAGTACAGCTTGCCGGCGCAGAACACGACCTTGCGCACGGCGGCCGCGTCGACCGAGTCGTCGCCGATGACCGGGCGGAACTGACCCGACGTGAACTCCTCCGCCTTCGAGGCCGCGGCCTTGAGGCGCAGCATCGACTTCGGGGTGAAGACCACCAGCGGCTTGTGGTGCGGGTTGTGCACCTGCCACCGCAGGAGGTGGAAGTAGTTCGACGGGGACGTCGGCTGGGCGACCGTCATGTTGTTCTGCGCGCACAGCTGGAGGAAGCGCTCGATCCGGGCCGAGGAGTGGTCCGGGCCCTGGCCCTCGTAGCCGTGCGGGAGCAGCAGGGTGACGCCGGACGTCTGGCCCCACTTCTGCTCGGCGGCCGAGATGTACTCGTCGACGACCGTCTGGGCGCCGTTGACGAAGTCGCCGAACTGCGCCTCCCACATCACCAGCGCGTCCGGGCGGGCCAGCGAGTAGCCGTACTCGAAGCCCATGACCGCGTACTCGGAGAGCAGCGAGTCGTAGACGTTCAGGCGGGCCTGCTCGTCCGAGAGGTACTGGAGCGGGGTGTAGTCCTCGCCCGTGACCCGGTCGATCAGCACCGCGTGACGCTGGCCGAAGGTGCCGCGGCGCGAGTCCTGGCCGGACAGCCGGACCGGCGTGCCCTCCAGGAGCAGCGAACCGATGGCGAGGGTCTCGCCCATGCCCCAGTCGATCGTGCCGTCCTCGATCATCGACGCACGGCGCTGGAGCTGCGGGAGCAGCCGCGGGTGCACGGTGACGTTGTCCGGGATGTTGACCTGGGACTCGGCGATCCGCTTCACGATCTCCTGGGAGACCGCGGTGGACACGGCGACCGGGAACTCGGCCTGGACGTCCGGGACGTGAGCCTCGGGCGCCTGCGCGACGGCCTCGCGGACCTCGGTGAAGACCTTCTCCAGCTGGCCCTGGAAGTCCTGCAGCGCCTGCTCGGCCTCTTCGAGGGTGATGTCGCCGCGACCGATCAGGGACTCGGTGTAGAGCTTGCGCACCGAGCGCTTCTTGTCGATCAGGTCGTACATCAGCGGCTGCGTGAACGCCGGGTTGTCGGACTCGTTGTGTCCGCGGCGGCGGTAGCAGATGAGGTCGATCACGACGTCCTTGTTGAACGCCTGACGGAACTCGAACGCCAGCCGCGCGACACGGACGACGGCCTCGGGGTCGTCACCGTTCACGTGGAAGATCGGCGCCTCGATCATGCGGGCCACGTCGGTGGCGTACATGGAGGAGCGCGACGACTCCGGGGCGGCGGTGAAGCCGACCTGGTTGTTGATGACGATGTGGACCGTGCCGCCCGTGCGGTAGCCGCGCAGCTGCGACATGTTGAGCGTCTCGGCGACCACACCCTGGCCGGCGAAGGCCGCGTCACCGTGCAGGGCGACGGGCAGGACGGTGAAGTCCGTGCCGCCCTTGTTGATGATGTCCTGCCTGGCGCGGACGATGCCCTCGATGACGGGGTCGACCGTCTCCAGGTGGGACGGGTTGGCGGCCAGCGCGACCTTGATCTGCTCGCCGTCCAGGCCGGTGAAGGTGCCCTGGGCGCCCAGGTGGTACTTCACGTCGCCGGAGCCGTGCATCGACTTCGGGTCGAGGTTGCCCTCGAACTCGCGGAAGATCTGCGCGTACGACTTGCCGACGATGTTCGCGAGGACGTTCAGGCGGCCGCGGTGGGCCATGCCGATGACGACCTCGTCCAGCCGGGACTCCGCGGCGCTGTCGATGACGGCGTCGAGGAGCGGGATGACGGACTCGCCGCCCTCCAGGGAGAAGCGCTTCTGGCCGACGTACTTCGTCTGCAGGAAGGTCTCGAAGGCCTCCGCCGCGTTCAGACGGCGCAGGATGCGCAGCTGCTCCTCGCGCTCCGGCTTGGTGTGCGGGCGCTCGATGCGGTCCTGGATCCACTTGCGCTGCTTCGGGTCCTGGATGTGCATGAACTCGATGCCGGTGGTGCGGCAGTACGAGTCGCGCAGCACACCGAGGATGTCGCGCAGCTTCATCAGGGACTTGCCCGCGAAGCCGCCGACGGCGAACTCGCGCTCCAGGTCCCAGAGCGTGAGGCCGTGCTCGGTGATGTCCAGGTCGGGGTGCTTGCGCTGGCGGTACTCCAGCGGGTCGGTGTCGGCCATGACGTGGCCGCGGACCCGGTAGGAGTGGATCAGCTCGAAGACACGGGCGGCCTTGGTGACGTCGTCGTCGTGGCTGGCGTCGATGTCCTTGAGCCAGCGGACCGGCTCGTAGGGGATCCGCAGCGACTCGAAGACCTCGTCGTAGAAGCCGGTCTCGCCGAGCAGGGAGTTCGCCACGACGCGCAGGAACTCGCCGGAGGCGGCGCCCTGGATGACCCGGTGGTCGTAGGTCGACGTGAGCGTCATGACCTTGGCGATGCCGAGCTTGTTCAGGGTGTCCTGGGAGGTGCCCTGGAACTCCGCCGGGTAGTCCATCGAGCCGACGCCCATGATGACCGACTGTCCGGGCATCAGACGCGGGACGGAGTGGACGGTGCCGAGGCCGCCGGGGTTGGTCAGCGAGACCGTGACGCCGGTGAAATCGTCCATCGTCAGCTTGCCGTCACGGGCGCGGCGGACGATGTCCTCGTAGGCCTGCCAGAACTCGAAGAAGTTCAGCGTCTCGGCCTTCTTGATGCCCGCGACGACCAGCTGGCGGTCACCGTTGGGCTTCACCAGGTCGATGGCGAGGCCGAAGTTGACGTGCGGAGGCTTGACGAGGGTGGGCTTCCCGTCCTTCTCCACGAAGTGCCAGTTCATCGACGGCATGGCCTTGATGGCCTGCACCATCGCGTACCCGATGAGGTGGGTGAAGGAGATCTTCCCGCCCCGGGCGCGCTTCAGATGGTTGTTGATGACGATGCGGTTGTCGAAGAGCAGCTTCACCGGGACCGCGCGCACGGACGTGGCCGTGGGCAGCTCCAGCGAGGCGTTCATGTTCTTCGCGACGGCACCGGCGGGGCCACGCAGGGTGACGTACTCGGGGCCCTCCGGCGCCTCGGTCGCCGGAGCGGCCTTCGGCTGCGCGGCGGCCGGAGCGGCCTTCGCGGGAGCCGGGGCCGCAGCGGCGGGCTTCGGAGCCGCGGGAGCGGCTGCCGGAGCGGGCGCGGGCGCGGCCTGGGGAGGAGCCTGGCGAGCCGCGGGCGCCACGGGGGCGGCCGGCGCGGACGTGGTGGTCCCTGCGGCCCCCGCGGCCGCAGTACCCGCCGCACCCGAGGCGGCGGGTACTGCGGCCGCGCCGGGCTTGTAATCGGCGAAGAAGTCCCACCAGGCTCGGTCTACCGAATTCGGGTCCTGGAGGTACTGCTGATAGATCTCGTCGACGAGCCACTCGTTGGCACCGAAGGCGGCCGCGGGGTTCTTCCCGGCGGCTTGGTCATCGGTCGAGATGCTCGAGTTACTGGGGGACTGTGACGACACGGCGGCAACCGCCCTCTTCCGCTTCACAAGGTGATGGACAGCGGGAATAAAGGCTACGCCTCCCTGGCCGAGAAGGTCAGGCCGGGCCCGTCCAACGTCGCGCAAGTCACATCGGAATCCGTGTTTCGGCTGTGGAAATGGCGGGAAACAAGCGGGGTTCCGCTTCGGAATGGGTACGTCGACCGGGGGGCACGGCGTGACTCACGCGGCCCTGTGCCTGATCACACGTGTACGCCGGCGGCGACAGCGACGGATCTTGCGGCTCCGGTTCGAACTTTACGTCAACTTGGCAGAGGAGGGAGTCCCGGAAGGATGACCTGGATCCGGCAGCCCCGCTGGGATTCGGCCACGCCGATGCGTCCGCCGTGCAGATCGACCGCCCAGCGGGCGATGGCCAGGCCCAGACCCGTACCGCCGTCGCTGCCCGGACCGTGCGGCGCGGGCACCCCGCCCCGGTTGAACCGCTCGAAGACGCGGTGCCACTCCGACTTCGGAATTCCGGGCCCCTCGTCCAGGACCTCCAGGGCCAGCGACTCGGGGTAGGCGCCGCGCCGCGCCTTCACCGTCACCCGGCCGTGCGGCGGGCTGTGCTTGACGGCGTTGTCGATGAGATTCGCCACGACCTGGTGGATCCGCTCCGGGTCCGCGTGCGCGGTCAGCTCCGGCGGGGACACGTCGAGGTGCAGGTGGACGTCCGTGCGGGTGTGGCTGCCGGAGCCCGAGGCGATGTCCGCGCGCGCGGAGGCGACCATGTTGGCCTCCTTCAGCACACCGGACAGATAGGGCCACACCTCGAAGCGGCGCCTGCGCAGCGGCACGACGCCGTTGTCCAGCCGGGACAGGTCGAGGAGGGTCTCCACCAGCCGCCCGAGCCGCTCCGTCTGCTTCAGCGCCGTGCGCATCGTCTCGGGGTCGGCCGCCGAGACGCCGTCCACGACGTTCTCCAGGACCGCGCGCAGGCCGGCGATGGGGGTGCGCAGCTCGTGCGAGACATTCGCCACGAGTTCCTTGCGCTGGCGGTCCTGGGCCTCCAGCTCGTCCGCCATGAGGTTGATCGTCTGGGCCAGGTCGCCCAGCTCGTCCCGCCGGTCGTCACGCACCCGCCGGGTGTAGTCGCCGTGCGAGATGGAGCGGGCCACGGCGTTCATCTCGTCCAGCGGCGCGGTGAGCGAATGCGCCACGAACTGCGTGATGAGCAGGGTGGCGATCATCGAGAAGACCGTGATGAAGCGGAGCTCCGTCTTGGTGTGCACCGCGATCATCGACAGACCCGTGGTGATGAGCACGGAGATGACGACCAGCGCGCCCAGTTTGGTCTTGATCGAGAAGGGCCGTACACCGCCCCAGGGGCCCGCGCTCCTGCGCTCCCCGGACGCGCGCTCGCCGAGCCCGCGTCCTCTCTCTCCGAGTCCGCTCATCACATCAGCCCCTCACGCAGGTCCCGATCACGCGGGTCCCGACGTTCCGACGGAGCCCCGGCTCAGGGAGTCGGGGTCTCGAGTGCGTAGCCCACGCCGTGCACCGTACGGATCCGCTCGGCACCGATCTTGCGACGCAGCGCCTTGATGTGGCTGTCGACGGTGCGGGTGCCGGAGGCGTCCGCCCAGTCCCACACCTCGGCGAGCAACTGCTCGCGCGAGAGTACGGCACGCGGCGTGTTCGCGAGGCAGACGAGGAGATCGAATTCGGTGGGAGTGAGGTGCACGTCCTCGCTGCGCACCCGGACCCGGCGCTGCGCGTGGTCGATCTCCAGCTCGCCGAGGCGCAGGATGCCGCTGCGCGGCGTGGAGGCCGCGACCACCGCGCGCTCGACCCTGCGGAGCAGGACGTGCACGCGGGCGGCCAGCTCACGCATCGAGAACGGCTTGGTCATGTAGTCGTCGGCACCGACGCCGAGCCCGACCAGCATGTCGGTCTCGTCGTCGCGCGCGGTGAGCATCAGCACCGGCACCGGGCGGGCGGCCTGCACGCGGCGGCAGACCTCCAGTCCGTCGAAGCCGGGCAGCATGATGTCGAGGATCAGCAGATCGGGCTGCCAGGCCTCGGCGGTGTCGACGGCGGCCGGACCGTCGCCCGCGGTTTGCACGAGGAATCCCTCGGCTCTCAGGCGGGCCGCGATGGCGTCGACGATCGTCGGGTCGTCCTCGACGACCAATACCCGGCGCTGAGCGCCCTGGGTCGCCGCCGTGCCGTTCTGGGAGGTGTGTGTCTGCTCCATCGCCCGCCCCTGAAGTGTGCTTTCCGGAATCCGTGGGGTGATCCCATGACTGCGCTTGACGCTTGAATGATCCGCGTCAGGCAAGCAGGGTACGGGCAGTCGCCGTGCCTCGGCTATCCAGGCCTTACCGCGAGGTGCACCACGTCGGGAACGCCCCGGGCAACAGGGATCTCTTCGGTACGGATCCGCTGGAATCCGGCATTCCGCAAGGATCCTTCAAATTCCGGAGAGGGCTGCGCCGACCACACGGCGAGCACGCCGCCCGGCTTCAACATCCTTGCGCAGCCTGCCAGTCCGGACGTTCCGTACAGGCCCGCGTTGCCCTCGGTGACCGTCCAGCCGGGTCCGTTGTCGATGTCGAGGCACAACGCGTCGAACGTGTCGGAGATCTCATTGACGTACTCGACGAGATCGGACTCGACGATCTCCGTGCGCGGGTCGGCGAGCGCCCGGGCCGTGAGTCCGGCGAGCGGGCCGTCCCGGTGCCAGTCGATGACGGCCCGCTCCCGCTCGACCACCGTGATGCGCCCCCAGCGTGGGTCGGCGGCCGCGTGCGCGAGCGAGAAGCCGACGCCGAGCCCGCCGATCAGCACACTCGGCTCGGGGCGCCCGTCCAGGGCGTCGTACGCCGCGTCCACGAGCAGTCGCTCGGAACGCCCGTCGGACGTGTCCATCAGGAAGCACCCGTTGGCGATGATCTGCAGCAGCGCGCCGTGGCGCCGCAACACGACCTCGCCGTACGGGCCTTGGCGGCGGTCGATGACCACAGGGATGTCGTACGAGGCAGTCATGGCCGCCATCCTGGCAGTTTCACCGGAACGGCCGGCCGGAATTTCGCCCGGGGCCCGGCTCCCAGGGGAACGCCGGATCCCGCGTGTCGTCGGGCACGTCGGACGCGACGCCCGCGCCGCCGCCAACGAGCGCGGCGGGCCGATGGGCGGCCGCGCCTGGGTCGTCGCCCACCCGAAGGCGACGTCGAGGGGCGCCGTGCCGCTCGCGCCGAGGTCGGCGATCGGGGCGGCGGCCCGGTCGGCGATCTCGGGGAGGGCGACAGGCCGTTCGAGGTTGACGCACACCCGTCCGGGCGCCGCGTTCAGCAGTCGCGGGATGTCCTTCAACCCGTCCTCGGGGAAGGCGAGTGAGCCGGCGTGGAAGAAGGAGTCGAAGAGCCGGGGAGGCGACCCGGAGGGACAGAGCGACCGCGCGGCCCTCTGTCCCTCGAAGAGACGTGGGCGGGGCCCGCTAGTTGGTGAGCGAGCCGTTCTGGGCGTCGGACGCGGACTGCCAGGCCTGCATGCCCGCTCGGGACGCCTCCTTGGCCTGCTGCCACTTGATGGCCGCCTGCTGGGCCGGGGGCACATCCATGTCGCGGATCAGGCGCCGACCTGCGGAGAACACGGCGACCGCCGCGATGACCATGCCGGTGCACGCCACTACGGCACCGGTCACGGTGAGCACGGCGCCGGTGGTGACGAGCCGGCTGTCGATGTCGATCGTGTGCTGGGGGTGGTGATGGTTCATGACTCCACCTTCCAACGGCAGGCGGCCACCTCGCATCCCGATCAACAGCCCGAGCGGCCGTGCAGCCCGCGTCGCGGGAGGTGCCGCCCTGGTGGACGGCGAGGGGGTGACGGGTGACCGGAGCCGCCGGCGACGTACGACGATCGTCCGTGCCAGCCGCCGCGCACCAGGTCGGCTCGCCATGTGAGCCCGACCCTGGTCACGGGGGAGACCCACACCACCGACTCGTCTCTTCCGGAGAGACGTGCGTACGCCGTTCGAGGAATCCAGTTCCCAGGGCCGTCCCGTCATCCCCGGCGGGCGCACGACGACAGCTACGGATCCCCGGCGGACGCACGACGACAGCTACGGATCCCCGGCGGACGCACGACGACAGCTACGGCACTCTCCCAAGCCCTTCGAGCAGGGCGGGACCCCCACGCCGCGTTGTCGGGTCACCCGCATTTCCCCCCGTATGAGGACGACCCTCCGCCCTGCGATGCACCGCATCTGACACCGTGCGCTGACCCACCGGGGAGTACGGGACAGCCCTTAGGGCCGGTCCCCGACGAAGTGCCCGCTCAGCAGGGGTGCCTCCACCCGCCACCCCAATGACTCGTACAGCGCCCGCCCCTCCGGCGTCCCCGCCAGGACTCCGGTCCCGGCGCCCTGGTCCGCGGCGACGCGGGTGAGGGTCCGCACGACGAAGCGGCCGAGCCCCCGCCGCCGGTGCTCCACCGACGTCTCTATCTGGTCGACGACCGCCGTCCCGCCCGTGGGGGCGATCTGGCCGCGGGCCGCCCAGGAGCCGTCCGACGCCGTGACCAGGGCGCGCGTGACGCCACCGCGGGTCCAGGTGCGCAGCCGGTAGCCGGGGGGAAGGGCATCGTCCGGGGTGGCGCCGCCCGCGTCCGTCAGGGGCACGGACATCAGGTAGCCGGGCTCGGGGTCGATCCACCAGCCCGCGCCGAGCCAGGGCCGGACGTCCGAGGGCTCGGCGAAGACCTTGAGCCAGACTCCGGCCGCGGTCACCGCGTCCGCGACCTTGCGGACCGGGGCCTCCTCGACCCGGTCGTTCGTCGCCCCGAGGACATGGCGCGTCACGTGCCCCTTCTGTCCCACGTCGATCGTGTACCCCCATCCCTCGACGACGGGCGGCGCCGCCCCGCGCGAGACGACCCATCCGTCCACCCACGCCCGCACGATCCTGTCCACCGCTGCCCCCTGCGCTCGCTTCCGGTCATGTAATGGCCACTACAGGACGTAGACCATTACCTGCCCGGTGATGATGCCAGGGCGGCCCGGCGTCGCGCCACCCCCTTGAAGGGCGCTCGGGCGGCGGCCTCCCGCTCGACCGGATCCGACCCCGCGGACCGCTGATGACCAGCGGTGATGCGCGGGGGGCTGCGGCCGGTCGGAAGTGATCGCTCAGAGCGAACAGTCCCAGGGGAACATTGGGGGACCTTCGTGCATTGAGTCGGCATAGCTCAACTTGACTGCCGAAGGGGAGATCATGGCTTCGACGTCCGCATCACTCACCCTGCCCGTGCTGCCGCTCGACGACGAGGTCGTGCTGCCCGGGATGGTGGTTCCGCTGGATCTGAACGACACCGATGTGCGTGCCGCGGTGGAGGCCGCCCAGGCCGCTGCCCGGTCAACGCCCGGCAAGCCTCAGGTACTCCTGGTGCCACGCATCGACGGGACCTACGCGAGCACCGGAGTGCTCGGCACCGTCGAACAGGTCGGCCGGCTGGCCGACGGCGACCCGGGCGCGCTGATCCGCGGGCGCGGGCGCGTGCAGGTCGGCGCGGGGACCACCGGTCCCGGTGCCGCGCTCTGGGTCGAGGGCACCCGGATCGAGGAGACGGTGCCCGACCCCCTGCCCGGCCGGGTCGCCGACCTGGTGAAGGAATACAAGGCCCTGGCCACCAGCTGGCTGCGCAAGCGCGCCGCCTGGCAGGTCGTGGACAGGGTGCAGCAGATCGACGATGTTTCCGCCCTTGCCGACAATTCCGGTTACTCACCGTTCCTGACCGTCCAGCAGAAGGTCGAGCTGCTGGAGACCGCCGACCCCGTGGCCCGGCTGAAGCTCGCCACCGAGCAGCTCCGCGAGCACCTCGCCGAGCAGGATGTCGCCGAGTCCATCGCCAAGGACGTCCAGGAGGGCGTCGACAAGCAGCAGCGCGAGTTCCTGCTGCGGCGCCAGCTCGAAGCCGTACGCAAGGAACTGCGCGACCTCAAGGGCGAGGACGGCGAGGACGAGTCCGACGACTACCGCGCCCGCGTCGAGGCCGCCGATCTTCCGGAGAACGTCCGTGAGGCCGCCCTCAAGGAGGTCGAGAAGCTGGAGCGGTCCAGTGACCAGTCGCCCGAGGGCAGCTGGATCAGGACCTGGCTCGACACCGTCCTGGAGCTGCCGTGGAACGAGCGGACCGAGGACGCGTACGACATCCAGGGCGCCCAGTCCGTGCTCGACGCCGAGCACGCCGGGCTGGAGGACGTGAAGGAGCGCATCACCGAGTACCTCGCCGTGCGCAAGCGGCGCTCCGAGCGCGGTCTCGGAGTCGTCGGCGGCCGGCGCGGCGGTGCCGTGCTCGCGCTCGTCGGCCCGCCCGGCGTCGGCAAGACCTCGCTCGGCGAGTCCGTTGCGCACGCCATGGGCCGCAAGTTCGTCCGTGTCGCCCTCGGCGGCGTACGGGACGAGGCCGAGATCCGCGGACACCGCCGTACGTACGTCGGCGCGCTGCCCGGCCGGATCGTCCGCGCCATCAAGGAGGCCGGGTCGATGAACCCGGTGGTCCTGCTCGACGAGATCGACAAGGTCGGCTCCGACTTCCGGGGCGACCCGGCTGCGGCGCTGCTCGAAGTCCTCGACCCGGCGCAGAACCACACCTTCCGCGACCACTACCTGGAGGTCGAACTCGACCTCTCCGACGTCGTGTTCCTGGCCACGGCCAATGTGCTCGAAGCCATCCCGGAGGCCCTGCTCGACCGCATGGAGCTGGTCCGCCTCGACGGCTACACCGAGGACGAGAAGGTCGTCATCGCCCGGGACCACCTGCTGCCGCGTCAGCTGGAGCGGGCCGGTCTCGAGAAGGACGAGGTCGTCCTCGCGGAGAGCGCGCTGCGCAGGCTCGCCGGGGAGTACACCCGGGAAGCGGGCGTGCGCAATCTGGAGCGGGGCATCGCCCGGCTGCTGCGCAAGGTCGCGGCCCAGCACGAACTGGGCGAGCGGGAGCTGCCGTTCACGGTGACCGACGCCGACCTGCGCGGGCTCATCGGGCGCCCGCACCATGTGCCCGAGTCCGCTCAGGACCCGGCCGAGCGCCGTACGGCGGTGCCCGGTGTCGCCACCGGTCTGGCCGTGACCGGCGCGGGCGGTGACGTCCTCTATGTGGAGGCGTCGCTGGCCGACCCGGAGACGGGCGCGGCGGGTCTGACCCTCACCGGTCAGCTGGGCGACGTGATGAAGGAGTCGGCACAGATCGCGCTCTCCTTCCTGCGCTCGCACGGAGCGGAGCTCGAACTGCCCGTCGGTGACCTGAAGGACCGGGGAGCGCACATCCACTTCCCGGCGGGCGCCGTCCCCAAGGACGGCCCGAGCGCGGGCGTCACGATGACGACCGCCCTGGCGTCGCTCCTGTCGGGCCGGCTGGTCCGCACCGACGTGGCCATGACCGGCGAGGTCTCGCTGACCGGCCGTGTCCTGCCCATCGGCGGTGTGAAGCAGAAGCTGCTCGCCGCGCACCGGGCGGGTGTCACGACCGTGATCATCCCGAAGCGCAACGAGGCCGATCTGGACGACGTCCCGGCCGAGGTCCTGGACAAGCTCGACGTCCACGCCGTCACGGACGTCCGCCAGGTCCTGGAGCTGGCACTCGCGCCGGCGACGAACGGCGCCGTGCCGGAGGTTCCGGTGGCGGCGTGACGGACGCCCATCGGAGGGGAAGGCCCGGGTCCCGTGAGGGAGGCCCGGGCCTTCGCCGTACGTCAGGCGCGTGCGCGGTACGTCAGGTGCCCGCGCCGCACGTCCTGCGCGGGTCAGCCGTTGGCGAGGGCCACCACGCGGTCCAGGGCGCCGTTGAACTTGTCGTGGTCCCCGACCGTCGGGCCGGACGAGGTGTACTGCCACATCGTGTAGTAGCCCCAGCCCGCGGGGAGCGTCCCCGGATCGGAGGCGTAGCGCGCGATCCACAACGGGTTGGCGGAGGCGAAGCCGCCGTAGTTGCCGGTGCACTGGGTCCACCAGGTGGCGGCCGTGTAGATCACCGCGTCGCGCCCGGTGCGGGCCTTGTACTGGGTGAGGAAGCCGCTGATCCAGCTGACCATCGCGCTCTGTGTCTTGCCGTAGCAGGCGGCCCCGTACGGGTTCCACTCGATGTCGAGGACGCCGGGCAGGGTCTTGCCGTCCCTGGACCAGCCGCCGCCGTGCTCGACGAAGTAGTTGGCCTGGGTGGCGCCGGTCGTGGTGTCCGGGGTCGCGAAGTGGTACGAGCCTCGGATCATGCCGACGTTGTACGCGCCGTTGTACTGCTGGGCGAAGTACGGGTTCGTGTAGTACGTCCCCTCGGTCGCCTTGGTGTAGGCCCACCTGACCCCGCTGCTCCACAGCGTCGACCAGGCGACGTTGCCCTGGTACCCGGAGACGTCCACGCCTTCCGTCCGGGTGGCGTCACCGGTGGACGGCGTGCCGTCCTGGCCGTCATGGGCGATGACCCCGATGCCCATCCGGGCGGAACCCCGGGCGGGGGTGTCGGCGGCGGAGGAGGGGAGGGAGTACAGGAGGGAGAAGGCGGCGAGCAGGGTTCCTACCGCGAGCACGCGCAGGCGGTGGGCCGTTCCGGATCTGTGCACGGGCATGTGCGTGCCTCCGAAGGGCGATGGAACTCCGGAGGGGCTCGGTGGAGCTCGCCGGAGCTCGGTGGGGGGAGAGCGCGGGCACGCGTGCCGAAGGGGGGATCAGGTCGTCCTTGACCTGGGGTGGCGTGCGCATGCCAGCGAATAAGGTTCTGATAAAGAAGCTACGCACGTAGACGACGGCGTGGGAAGAGGGGCCGGAGGCTGCCGTTGGTCTACGCCTGCGAAATACTGGCGGAGCTGCGGCAACGGCGAGTTCTGGCAGAAACTTTCAGGATCGGGAAACCGGGTCAGGGGTGCTGACGTGCACGAGCACGGAAACGACGGCGGACGTCCGGTCGCATCCGACGTGTCGGGAAATGGTGTGGACCGGCCCGCGACGCACGGCGGCGCGGAGCGCGAGTTCCTTTCCCTGGAACGCGAGTTGACCGTGTTCCTGCGCCGCGCCCGCGCCAACCAGGGGGAGATGGCCCGCGAGGTCCATCCGGACCTGGAGTCCGCCGCGTACGGACTGCTCGTCCGCCTCGAGGAGTGCGGACGGCAGCGCGCCACGGAACTCGCCGCCTACATCGGCGTCGGCAAGGCCACCATGTCCCGGCAGCTGCGCGCCCTGGAGGAGTTGGGCCTCGTGGCGCGCGAACCCGACCCCGCGGACGGCCGCGCCTGGCTCGTCCACCTCACCGAGGAGGGCCGCGGCCGCGTCACCAGCGTCCGCGAGGCCCGCCGCGCCCGCTACGTCAGCCAACTCGCCCACTGGGACCAGAACGAGGTCGCGGAACTCGCCCGGCTGCTGCACCAGCTGAACCTCGGCATGGAGAAGTAGCCCACCGGCCGGCCGCCGTTCCCGTCCTCTCGCGGCCCCCCGTGTCGCCTCACAGCTCCACGAACACCACCGTCGCGTCGTCGTGCCTCTTGCCCCGCCGAGGCCGCGACCCCTCCGGCGCGTCCGCGCGTTCCAGACCCCGGACGCGCTCGACGAGGGCGGGGGACCCCTCGTCGCGGACGAGGGCGAACAGGTCGGCCCAGTCGCCCCCGTGGAACCGCTCCACCCAGCGGGTGGCGCCGTCCGTGAGGGCCGCCAGGGCGCGGACGGAGGCGCGGGGGAGTGTGCCTGTCACCGCGCGGGCGGCCACCGAGGGGTCCGCGGCCGCCGTGAAGAAGCCGCCCTCCCTGTTGCGGACGGTGGCGTCGGCGACGGCGTCCGTGGCGAGCGAGGAGCGAGGGAGGCGGGAGAGGCGGTCGTCCAGCAGGGCGGTCACCTCACCGGCGGGCGATTCCACCAGCAGGGCGGAGTCGGAGAGCACCAGGTACTCGACGTCGGACGGGGACCACCGTGCGAGGACGACGGTTGCCTGGGGTGTGCGCGGGTGAGAAAGGTCACAGGTGCCGGCGTGCGCCTCGGCCACCCGGCCGATCGCCCGCGACAGGACCTCCGGCAGGGGCAAATCCCCCTGCGAAACGGACAGTTCGGTCAGTGCCCCGCCGAGCCGGGTGGAGAACCAGGCGACCGGATGAACACAGCCGTAGCCGCCGCGCGGGGGTGTCACCCCGTCCAGCACCACCAGTGAACCGCCCTGTCCTGAAGCGGGAAGTCCGACCGATGCGAAGTCCTCATTGGGGCGGTCCGGGTCACCGGGCTCCGAGACGAGTTCAGTGCGCATCCCGTCAGTCTGCACGAGCCCTTCACAAGGTCCCCGAAACGGCGGCAACGGTCGCACGATCGCGCGGACCAGCAGCTCAGGCGCCAGGTTTGGCATGGAATGATCGACTCCGGCAACGCGTGGCGGCGAATACTGCCAAAGCCCGTCCCCGACGTCCAACCGGCCCGCCGCGCAAGCCCCTCGCGCGCGCTCCGGAAACTTGCCCGCCAACTCCCCTCCGATGTTCACTCCTTCGGGTGGCGGGTCAGATGATGCGGGACCACTGCCCACCGGCACTGGGAGGGTCGGGAGCCGTACCGGGCGTACGCCGCGATTGACGGGACGTCACCCGGGCCCCAAATGGGTACACGAGTCAGGAATGCGAGCACCGGTGCAGAAGACGCGGCCGAGGCGCACAGGCAAGAAGACGGCCTCCAACTCCACAGAGGGTGGCGCCGTCGGCGACGCCGTCGACTCCACGGGCCGGGGCAGGACCGCCCACGTGCGCAACCGGCTGATCGTGGCCGTGGCGGTCGTCGCGGCCGCCATCGCCGGAGCCGGCGCGCCCACAGTGCTGTCCGCCTCGCAACAACTGAACGACTCCCAGCACCTGGTGACGCTCTCCCAGCGCACCCAGCAGGCGCTGACCCTCGCGCACGCGCTGGCCGACGAGCGCGACGACGTCACCTCGTACGTCGCCGCGGGCCGGCCCAAGGCCAAGGCGCCCTCCGAACAGCGCAGCGCCCGGGTCGACCGGCAGGTCGACGAACTGCGCGCCGACGACGACGCCCCCGCCGCGCTGCTGAAGGACCTCGACGCCGTCGCGGCCCTCAGACGAGCGGCGCTCACCGGGAAGAGCACCGCCCTCGAAACGCACCAGGCGTACTCCGAGGCCATCACCGAACTCCATGCCCTCGCCGAGGACCTGGCCGACCGGACGCCGCTGCGCGCGGGCTCCGGCGCACACGCCCTCGCCGAACTGGACACCGCCGTCCAGCAGTCCGCCGCCGCCCGCGGACTGCTCCTCGCGGCCCTCGGCATCCCGCGCACCACCCAGACCGTGATCGACCCCATCACCGGTCTGGCGACGACCACGAACACCTCGTCGGACGCCGACACCAAGCAGCGCGACGCGCTGAGCGCCGCCGCCCAGCAGGCCCGCCTCCGCTCCGACGCGGCCATCGCCGACTTCCGCGAGACCGCGCCCAAGAAGGCCGTGGCGTCCTACGACTCCACCGTCACCGGCCCCGACGTCGCCTCCGCCGACAAGTACCTGGCGAGCCTCACCGGCCAGCCGAAGCTCTCCGGTTCCGCGCTCGACACCGGCACCAAGAAGCTGGACGCCGCGCTGTCCGCCCGGATCGAGCTGATGCGCGGGGCCGAGGCCTCCCTCAACGACCACCGCACGAAGGACCTCGAACTGCTGCGGGACGACGACGTCACCGCGCTGGAGATCCGCGTCACCGCCCTCGGTCTCCTGCTGCTCGTCGCGGTCGGCGTCGCGATGGCCATGGCCCGCACCCTCACCCGGCCGCTCGCCGTCCTGCGCCTCGGCTCGGCCCGGCTCGCCGCCGACCCGGACTCCCACGAACCGGTCAAGTTCACCGGCCGCAACGACGAGTTCGCCCAGGTCGTCCGCTCCGTCAACGCGCTGCACACGCACGCCGCCACGCTCCACGAGCGGATCGGCACCCTCGAAGGCGACCGCAAGCACCTCATCGGCCAGCGCCAGCTGATGGCCGACGAGCGCGACAAGCTGCGCGGCGAACTCGCCGAGGCGGCAACCCACTTGCAGCAGGTGCGCGGCACCATTCACAGCACCTTCGTCAACCTCGCGCTGCGCACCCTCGGCCTCGTCGAGCGCCAGCTCGGCGTCATCGAGGGCCTGGAGGACCGCGAGCAGGACCCGGACCGCCTCGCCACCCTCTTCAAGCTCGACCACTTCGCCACCGTCATGCGGCGGCACAGCGAGAACCTCCTCGTCCTCGCGGGCGCCGAGCACGTCCAGCACCACGCGGGCCCGGTGCCGCTCGTCGATGTCGTACGGGCCGCGGTCAGCGAGATCGAGCGCTATGAGCGGGTGCGGATCTCCGCGCTGCCGCCGCACGCGCACATCGCCGGCTTCGCCGCCGACGACCTCAGCCACCTGGTGGCCGAACTCCTGGAGAACGCCACCTCGTTCTCGCCGCCCGACGTGCCCGTCGAGGTCTCCGGCTGGCTGCTGGAGAGCGGCGAGGTGATGCTCTCCGTGCAGGACGAGGGCATCGGCATGACCGACGAGCGGATGAGCCACCTCAACGCCCGCCTCGACGAGTTCGATCCGGAGGACACGTACGACCAGGAGAGCGGCGAGGGACTCGGGCTCGGCCTGTACGTGGTGGCCCGGCTCGCCCACCGGCACGGCGTACGGGTGCAGTTGCGCGAGCAGAAGCAGGGCGGTGTGGCCGCCGTGGTCGTCCTCCCGAAGGCGCTGCTGGCAGCCGCGCCCGCGTCCACCGTCCCCGCCACCACCCGGATTGTCGGCGCCGCTCCCCAGGTCGCCCTGCCCGGCGCCGACGCCGAGGCCAACTCCAACGTCCTGCGCGGCCGTTCGGTCCTCGCCGCGTCGATCCCGGCCGGTGACGTGGACCCGCTGATCGCGGCGGCCCAGGCGGCCGTACGGGACGCCGGGCCCGAGGCGGACCCCGCTCCCGGGCAGGCGCCCGTGACCGCGCCCGAGCAGGCCGCGCAGACCCCGGTCGTCCCGGCACCCCGCGAGCCCCGGCCGGCCACCGAGCCGGAGCCCGAACTCACGCCCGAGACCACGATGGAGCTGCTGCTCCCGGACCTCGCGCCGGAAGCCCTCGCACCGGACACCTCCGGCACGGCATCTCCCGCACCCGAGGCCCCGGCACCCGAGGCCCCGGCACCCGAGTCCCTCGCCCCGGAAGCCACGGCGGCAGTCCCGCCCGAGTCGGACCCCGGCCTCGCCCCGCAGGCGGCCGCGGACCTCGCCGAGCCCGCTCCCGGCTTCGCCGCGGTTGGGACGGCCCCCGGTGTCGCCGAGCCCGCTCCGGTGCCGGCCCCGCGTGCGGAGGCCGGCACCGACCCCTACGCCATCGGCCCCGACAGCCACGAGCGCGCGCCCGACGATGACCCCCGGCTCACCGACAAGGGCCTGCCCAAGCGGACGCCGAAGATCTCCGCCCCCGCCGCGGCCCCGCGGCCGCGCGTGGGCGGCGTGGACGCCGATGCCCTGCGCCGCAGGCTGGGCGGCTTCCACCGGGGCGCGATCGAGGGCCGTCGCGACGTGGAGGCCGAGATCGCCGACCGGACGGCGGAGACCCCCACGCCCGACGCACCCACCCCGTCGGAACCCGTGGCCGCCGCACACGCTCCCGCAGGACCCGCGTCCTCGGCGCACCTGCTCAACGCACAGGACGTAGAAGCATCGGGGGGCACAGTCGAGGAGGCAAGCAGTTGACCGCGACCAGTACCTTCGGCCTGAGCAGCGAAGCACGTAACCTGCACTGGCTGCTGACCAATCTCGTCGAGGAGGTGCCGGGCCTCCTGTCGGTCGCGGTCGTCTCCTCCGACGGCCTGCTGCTGCTCTCCTCCGACCCCGGCCGCAACGCCGAGGCGCGGACGGCCGACAGCACCAGGCCCACCGGCCCCAAGGGTTCCGCCGCGGACCTCGCCACCATCGTCTCCGGCATCGGCAGCCTCACCATCGGCGCCGCCAAGCTGATGGACGGCGGCGGTGTCAAGCAGACGATGGTCGCGATGGACGAGGGCAGCCTCTTCGTCATGGCGATCAGCGACGGCTCGCTGCTCGGAGTGCACGGCTCCCCGGACTGCGACATGAGCGTGGTGGCGTACCACATGGCGCTCTTCGTCGGCCGGGCCGGACACGTCCTGACCCCCGAGCTGCGCATCGAGCTCCGAAAATCCCTAGAGGCCGAGGCGCTCGGGAGTACCCGATGACCGTGTCGAACGGTGTTTCGAGGCTCCCCGTGCGCGGCGGCGACCGCAAGCCCGCCCGGGTACGCCCGTACTCGCTCACCGGCGGACGGACGCGTTTCGGCCACGTCCTGCTGGTGGAGACGTTCGTGGCCGCGCTGGACGCCCCGGAGGCGCGCAAGGAGCTGACCAACGGCTCGCTCACCACCCGGGTGATGCCCGAGATGCGGGCCATCGTCGAACTCTGCCGCCGGATGCGTACGGTGGCCGAGATCGCCGCCCTCCTCAGGATGCCGCTCGGAGTGGTCCGAGTGCTCCTGAGCGACCTGGCGGACCAGGGAAAGATCCGTGTGTACGGAACAGGTCACGGCCCGGGACAGCCGGACCGCGCTCTGCTGGAAAGGGTGCTGAGTGGACTCCGTCGTCTCTGACGCCGAACCTGGCGTCGCCCCCCTCCTCGACGACGAGGAGAATCTGCAGGCCTGGCAGACGGACCGCACGCGCGCGCCGATCGCCACGAAGATCGTGGTGGCGGGCGGCTTCGGCGTCGGCAAGACCACGCTCGTCACCTCCGTCTCGGAGATCACGCCTCTCCAGACGGAGGCGCTGATGACCCGGGCGAGCGAGGACACCGACGACCTCACGGGTACGCCGGAGAAGCTGACCACCACCGTGGCCATGGACTTCGGGCGCATCACGCTCGACGACGACCTGGTGCTCTACCTCTTCGGTACGCCGGGCCAGCAGCGGTTCTGGTTCATGTGGGACGACCTGGTGCGCGGCGCGATCGGTGCGGTGGTCCTCGCCGACACCCGCCGTCTCTCGGACTGCTTCCCGGCACTCGACTACTTCGAGAGCTGCGGACTGCCGTACGTCGTCGCCGTCAACCACTTCGACGGCAGCGACCGGTTCGAGCCGGACGACGTGCGCGAAGCCCTCACGGTTCCTCCGCACATACCTGTCATGATCATGGACGCGCGCCGCCGGATCTCGGTCGTCGAGACCCTGCTCGCCCTGGTCGGTCACGCGCTCGACGTCAGCCCCGAATAGGGACGCCCAAGTCCTAGGAGAAGCAACCCGCATGCGGAAGATACTCGTCGTCGGAGCCGGTCAGTCCGGACTCCAGCTCGCCCTCGGCCTCCAGTCGCAGGGGTACGAGGTCACCCTGATGTCGAACCGGACGGCGGACGAGATCCGGTCCGGCCGGGTCATGTCGACGCAGTGCATGTTCGACACGGCCCTCCAGCACGAGCGTGATCTCCAGCTGAACTTCTGGGAGTCGCAGGCCCCGAAGATCGAAGGGCTCGGCGTCTCGGTCGCGGCCCCGGGCTCCTTCGACCCGGGCCCCTCGCAGCGCGCGATCGACTGGGTCGGCAAGCTCGACGGGTACGCGCAGTCGGTCGACCAGCGGGTCAAGATGGCCGGCTGGATGGAGACGTTCGCGCAGCGCGGCGGCCAGCTGGTCATCCACGGCGCGGCGGTCTCCGACCTCGACTACTTCTCCCGCGCGTACGACCTGGTCCTCGTCTCGGCGGGCAAGGGCGAACTCGTCTCGATGTTCGGCCGCGACGCCTCCCGCTCCCCGTACACCGAGCCGCAGCGCGCCCTCGCGGTGGCCTATGTGCACGGCCTCGGCCCGCGTCCGGAGCACCCCGACTACGACGCGGTCCGCTGCAACCTGGTGCCCGGGGTCGGTGAGCTGTTCATCATGCCGACCCTCACCACCTCGGGACGCGCCGACATCCTCTTCTGGGAGGGCATACCCGGCGGCCCGCTCGACGTCTTCAACGGCGTGAAGGACCCGGCCGAGCACCTCTCCCTGACCCTGGAGCTCATGGAGCGGTTCACGCCCTGGGAGTACGCGCGGGCCACCAACGTCGAACTGACCGACGCGGGCGGCACGTTGTCCGGGCGGTACGCCCCCACCGTCCGCAATCCGATCGGCCGCCTTCCCGGCGGCGGACTGGTCCTCGGTGTCGCCGATGTCGTCGTGGCCAACGACCCGATCACCGGTCAGGGCTCCAACTCGGCCGCCAAGTGCGCCGCCGCCTACCTCGCCTCGATCGTCGAGCAGGGCGACAAGCCCTTCGACGAGGAGTGGATGCAGGCGACGTTCGACCGCTACTGGGACACCGCGCAGCACGTCACCAAGTGGACCAACGCGATGCTGGGCGTCCCGCCGGAGCACGTCCTCAACCTGATCGGCGCCGCGGGCCAACTCCCGCCCGTCGCCGACCGTTTCGCCAACGGCTTCAACAACCCGGCCGACTTCGAGAACTTCTTCTTCGACCCGGAGAAGACGGGCGCGTACCTGGCGTCGGTCGCCGGAGCATGACCTGCGTCTGACCTGCTCCGCACGCCTGTGCGGTTCCGCGGTGTCGCTGCCGGGTAGGGCGCCCTCGGACGGATGACCGGGTGGCGGGGGCGTCGTATGGAGCGGATGGGCCCGACGTGGTCCTGGCGGGCGGTCGGCGGGCTCGCCGTGCTGTGGCTTGTGGGATGCGTGGCCGTGGTCTGGCTGCTGTTCGGCGCCCGGCTGGCCGCGCTGACCGGCATCGCGGGACCGACCGGCACCTTCGTGGTCGCCGGCTGCTACGAGGGGATGGAGGACACCGACACCCAGTGCCGGGGGACGTACACGCCGTCCTCCGCGTCCTCGTCCGCCCGTGCGACGGCGGCGCGGCCGATCCTGCTCCGCTCCGCCTCCGACGACCTCCGGCCGGGCACCCGGCGCGACGTCCGACTCGTCGGCGACGCGGTTTTCGAGCCCTCGCCGCTCGCCGCCTCCGAATACGTCACCTTCGCCGGCTGGACGGCAGCCACCCTCGGCCTGCCCGGCCACTGGCTGCTCACCTCCGCCCGCCGGGGACGCCTCCTCAGTGGCGAGAACTACGTCTTCGTCTGGCTCGCCTCCCTGATCGGCGCCATCGCCCTCGGCATCCTCACCCTCCCGGTGGCCTGGCTCCTGGCGATCGCCCGGGGGTAGGGGAAGCTCTACTCGCAGCCGGGCGGGTTCTTCTTCGCCGGGACGAACTGCAGGGTGGGCATCCCGGCGGCGTCGAAGTTCGCGGTGTCCGGGCCGATCAGGGTCATGTATCCGGAGAGCCACTGGGTGTACGGCGAGGGCCGCTTCCCCTTGACCTGCTCGACGCCGGGGAAGACCGTGTCGAGCACCCACCAACGGCCCCCGAACTCGACCCACTTGACCCCGCAGTGCGTAGAGATGTCGTACGGGTACGGCTTGTGCTGCACGGGCTTCGCCGGCCCTTCCTGCCAGGCGTCCCGCGTGACGCCGGGGCGGGCGGGCAGGGTGGGGCCGTGGTACCCCTCGGCGGTCGGGGTGTCGGTCAGGGACGAGCAGCCGGTGAGCAGCAGCCCGGCGCTCAGGAGCAGGGCGGCGGCTCGGTGCGATGTCTTCATGGTCCCAGGACGCCCGGGGTTCGCGTTCCGTTCGATCCCGGCGGGCTTCCGGCCGCGCCGGTCCTGGCCGGTGCGGCGAGAGTGCGTGACGGGAGTCGCGACGGGGCGAACGTTGCCTGTCGCGGCACTAGCTCGTCCCGGTGTCCGGCGTGAGCGAGGCGTAGCCCTCGTCGGGTCCCTCCGTGGCGCCCTCGGGGAGCTTCGGCGGCGTGAAGTGCCCCAGGGGCGACCCGTCCGGATCGGGACGCACGGCGCCCAGCAGCGGGTTCGCCGCGATGGGCGACACCTTGATCTTCGACCCGGGCCGCGGTGCCTGCACCACCATCCCGTCCCCCAGGTAGAGGGCGACGTGCGTGGCTTCGGGGAAGTAGATCACCAGATCGCCCGGACGCAGCTCGTTCAGCGGGATCTTCGGGAGCCGGGCCCACTGTTCCTGGCTGGTGCGGGGGATGGGCCGGCCCGCCCGCTCCCAGGCCTGTGACGTCAGTCCCGAGCAGTCGTAGGCCGCCGGGCCCTCGGCGCCCCACTCGTACGGCTTCCCGATCTGCTCGACGGCGTAGCGCAGCGCCTCCTCACCCTCCCGCGACGGCGGCCGTACGCTGCTGAGCGCGCCGGACGCCATGATCTTCTTCTGGGCCGTGGCCGTCCCCGACTTCTCGAACCTGTCCAGTTCGGCGAGCTGCTCCGCGGTCAGTGAGGCGAGCAGCTTCTGGACGTCGTCGAGCCGCTCGCGCACCTCGTCCCGTTCCTTCTTCTGCCGTGCGGCGAGGGAGAGCTGACCGTCCAGCGCCTTCCGGGCCGCGCGCGCGAGCACGTCGATCCGCTGCTCGCTGCCCGTCACCCGCTGCACGGTCTCGGCCCGCTCCAGCGACAGCTGCCCGATCAGGTGCCCCTGGTCGAGGGCGTGCTGCGGATCCCGGGCGAGCAGCAGCCGTACGTACGTGGAGATCTCGCCGCTGCTCTGGTACTGCTGCCGGGCCAGCCGCCCCGCGGCGCCGCGGCTGTCGTGCAGGGAGAGGCGGGCCCTGGCGAGTCCGGCGTCGAGCCTGCCGACCTCCGCGCGCTTCTTCTTCAGCTTCTCGGCGGTCCCGTTGTACGTCTCGGTGGCGCGTTCGGCGTCCCGGTACAGCCGCTGAAGATCCGTCAGCAGCGAGGCTACGGACCGCTGAGCATCGGTTCCGGAACCCGGGCCGGGCTCCGGAACGGCCACGGCGGGCGCGGGCGAGAGCAGCGCTCCGGCCGCGATCGCCCCCGTACAGACCAGACGCAGAAGCCTTGCTGACACGTCATCACCTCCGGTGCCGGGGTGGTCCGTCCACCACCCGTCTCGCACCGGCAGGATGGGGCGACCGCGTCCCGGGCGCGCGCCGGGTGACCGCTTCGGCCCAAGAAGGTCACTCGTCGGCGTTGCCGTCCGGCGTGGCGTCGCTCCTGCCCCGGCTGCCGTGCGTGCCCGATGACCAGGGCCACTTGAACCGGCGTTCCGACGCGTCGCCCTCGGGGGCGTACTCGTACTTCCACCCCTGGTGCAGCCCGAGCCGCTTGCTCGTCGCCGCCTGGACGCGCCGGTAGACCAGCACGGTGGGCTTCCCGCCGTCCGCGTCGGGCACCGGAACCCGGTACGTCTTCGGCGGGTGACCGGTGATCCCGAGGAGGACCGGCAGGACGCGCCCGTCCAGCGGGCCGCCGACAAAGGGGGTGTCTTCGCTCTTCACCGGACCAGTGTCACAGCAGGTGGGCCGCATCCCCGACAACGGGCAGCACCCGGCGGACCAGTGCCCCCACGATGCCGTCCGGGCTCTCCATCGCGAGCGAGGCCCGGACCACCGCCGCGGTCTGCGGATCGCGCCCCGCGCTCGCCACGAGCGCGGCCACGAACTGCTCGACGAGCCAGTCCCGCAGCTCGTCCAGCGGCGGTTCCTTGTCCTCGTCGAGCCAGATCAGCGAGGCGGCCTCCACGGCCGTGATCCACATCCGTACGGTCATCCGCAGCCGGGGCCCGGGATCCCTCACCGCCAGATGATCGAGAATGTGCTCCGCCGCCGCCCTGCGGACCCCGTCGACTATGGCCGTGGTCCGCGAGGTCTCGATGACGCTCCCGCCCTGCAGCAGCGCGCTGAACCCGGCGTCGTGCTGGTCCACGAACGCGAGGTACCGGTCCAGGGCCCGGGAGAGCCGCTCGGTGAGCGGCCCCTCCGGAGGCTCCGCGAAGCAGTGCTCCAGCTCCTCGGCGGCGGACCGCAGGGCGGCCTCGTACAACTGCTGCTTGCCGCCCGGGAAGTACCGGTACACCAGCGGCCGCGACACCCCGGCCGCCTCCGCCACATCGTCCAGCGAGACCTCCTCGGGCACCCGCTGAGCGAACAGGGACAGCGCGGCTTCGAGCAGTTGACTGCGCCGCTCCTCGACGCTGAGCCGACGGTATGCGGGGATAGGAGCCTGCGAGGTCATGTCGGGCAGCGTAACCGCCCTGGTCCGGGGCAGCCCGGCACCGACCCCGCGGGAGCCGCTCAGGCCAGCAGCCCCGACGACTTCCACAGCCGCCGCCCGGCTCCCCGCAGCACCCCGATGTCGTCCAGGAAGTCGGTCAGCCGCCTGGCCCCGGTCTGCATCACTTCCCGCCGGTGCCCGCTGGCCTTGACCTGGGCCAGGGCCTCGCGCCTGTCGAGGCCGACGTTCGTGTAGACCTCGGGGTTGACGAAGGCCACCGAGAAGACGCGGGCGAACTCGCCCGACGTGATCCGGGTGAACTCCTGGGACCACCGCGGCGCCGTGACCATCTGCCGCCGCAGCTCCTCCCGGGCGTAGCGGACGTGCCGGGCCTCCTCCACGACGTGGATCCGCGTGACACCCCGGACGAGGGTCTGCACCCGCTCGTCCGGGAACGTGAGCCGCTGCATCCAGTCGAGGATCTCCTCACCGAGCAGCGTGGCCGTGAAGGAACCAGGTGTGGTCGAGATGGTCTTGAAGAGCCTGCCCAGGTTGAGATGCGCCCGGCTCACCGGGTAGTACGGGGTGCCCCCGCGGGTGATCAGCCGGGCGAACATCTTCGAGTGCCGGCACTCGTCCTCTATCTCGGTCAGCGCGTACCGCACATGCGCGCTCGTAGCCGCCTTGTCGTAGATGTGCCGCACCAGCAGCTGCATCAGGATGATCTCGAACCAGATGCCCAGCGACGCCAGCGCGGCCGCCTCGTGCTGGGAGAGGGCGATCCGCTGCTCCTCGCCCATCCGCCGCCACAGGGGGGTGTCGTACAGCGACACCAGCTCGGGCGGCCAGAACCACTTGCCCTCCTCGAAGGGCGCGTCCCAGTCGAGCTCCTTGTCGGGGTCGAAGGAGTGCTTGGCGGACGAGTCGAGGAGGCGCTCGGCCACCTGCTCCCGGTCCTTGAGCAGACCGAGCGCGTCACGGAGCACATCGGCTTCGGGCACCGTCGTCATGGCTGTTCCCACCTCGTCGTACGGGATCGCTTCAGGAGTTACCGGCGGTCACCACTTATGAGACTGCTTGTCAGCAAGCTCGTCAATCCCCTGTGCCGGACTTGTTGACGACGCGTCTACTCCGTGTGAGCCTGCGAAGTATGCCGACGCATGAGCTGTACGCCACGGACTCGGGAGATCCCCTCTGGCAGATACCGGCCTCGGGGGCGGCACGCTTCAGCTGGGAGTACGACGACGGTCGTGACCGGCTGCTCGCCCTCTACCAGAAGGGCAAGGACAAACAGTGGGACGGCCAGAAGCGCATCGACTGGGGCCTGGAGGTCGACCCCCGCGACCCGCTCGGCACCCCCGACGAGGCGATGACCCTGTACGGCACCCCGCACTGGGCGAAGATGACCGACCGGGACAAGGGCGAACTGCGCAAGCACTACGCCTCCTGGCAGTTCAGCCAGTTCCTGCACGGCGAACAGGGGGCCATGGTCTGCGCGGCGCGGATCGTCGAATCGGTCCCCGACCTGGACGCCAAGTTCTACTCGGCCACCCAGACCATGGACGAGGCCCGGCACGCGGAGGTCTACGCCCGCTTCCTGCACGAGAAGATCGGCATGCTCTACCCGATCAACGACAACCTCCAGGCCCTGCTCGGCGACACCCTGCGCGACTCCCGCTGGGACATGCCCTACCTGGGCATGCAGGTCCTGATCGAGGGTCTGGCCCTGGCCGCCTTCGGGATGATCAGGGACACCACCGACAAGCCGCTGCCGAAGCAGATCCTGGCCTATGTGATGCAGGACGAGGCGCGGCATGTCGCCTTCGGCCGCATGGCCCTGCGCGACTACTACAAGCAGCTCTCCGACGCCGAACTGCGGGAACGCGAGGAATTCGTCATCGAGGGCTGCTACTTGATGCGGGACCGGCTGCGCGGCGTCGAGGTCCTGGAGAACTTCGGCATCCCGAAGGCGGAGGCCGAGGAGTACAGCGAACACTCCGAATTCCTGCACCTCTTCCGCCAGTTGCTCTTCAGCCGCATCGTCCCCTGCGTCAAGGACATCGGCCTGTGGGGCAAACGCCTCCAGCAGGCCTACGTCGACATGGGCGTCTTCGACATGGGCAACTCCAACCTGGACCTCCTGATGGCCCAGGACGAGGAGATCGCCGAACAGCTGGACGCGGAACGGTTCGCGACGGAGGAACGGGAACGCGTCGCGGAGGTCGAGGAGATGATCGAGAAGGGGGCTCCGTAGAGATCCGTAGGGATCCGTAGAGGCCCCGGAGCGGCCGAGGGTGCCGTGCCCGGGGGTGCCTAGGGCAGGGCCGGCGCCAGCGGCGGGAAGGGCGTCCGCAGGGTGAACGCGTGCTGTGTGGGCCCGTGTTCACGCAGACGCAGCAGGCGCGACTCCGCCTCCGCGACCGTCGGGCGGTGGCCGGCCGGGACCCACCAGAGCACGGCCATGGCCTCCTCCAGCCGCTCGAACCACTCACGACGGCGGGTCAGCAGCTCACGGTGCCGCCCCTGGTACATGAACGCCGTCAGCGCGTCCGCGTCGCGCCAGGTGGACATGTTGATGATCAGCCATTCGTCGCCGAGGACGGGAACGTCCGTGGCGTTGCCGGAGTCGCTCTGCAGGCGCCAGACGAATCCGTCCGCCGCGTCCGCGACGGCGTTCACGGGGTCGAGGGCTTCGACGAAGTCCTTCAACAGGGGTGCGTCCAAAGGTGCTTTGAGGCGGCCGATGTTGACCTGGGCGAGCTCGTACGAGGCTGTCGATAGAGTCATGACCGAACGTTAGGTCGGCCGGGGCGGCGGTCACACCCCCGTCTCACGCAGTGAGAGAAAGCCCCCTCCCCGCGCGCCCTCGCCGTCCCCCACCCATCCCCTCGCCACTCCCTTGTCCACCCTCCTGGCCATCCCCTTTTCCACCCCCTCAACAGCCTCCCGGCCGTCCCCTTCACCCACCCCGTCGCGACCCCAGCGCCGCCTCCATCACCGCCCGTGCGATCGGCCCCGCGAACCCGCCCCCGGTGATGTCCCCCCGGCGCGCCGCCGCGTCCTCCACGACGACCGCGACGGCCACCGCGGGCTCCATGGAGTCGTCGGCCCGCGCCCAGGAGATGAACCAGGCGTACGGGGTACCGGAGTTGCCGATGCCGTGCTGGGCGGTGCCGGTCTTTCCGCCGACGGTGGCGCCGGGGATGGCGGCGACGGTTCCCGTGCCGTCCTCCACCACGTCCGTCATCAGCTCGCGCATGCGCTGCGCCGTCGACGGGCTCATCGCCTGGTGGAGGGTCCGCGGTCCGGTCGTGGCCAGCGTTCCGCCACCCCGTGTGGTCGTCCTCTCCACCAGGTAGGGCGTCTTGACCGTGCCGTCCCCGGCCACGGCCGCCGAGATCATCGCCATCTGCAGCGGAGTCGCGCGGGTGTCGAACTGGCCGATGGAGGAGAGCGCCAACTGCGCGTTGTCGAGCCGCATATCGAAATTGCTGGGCGCCACCGAGAAGGGGATGCGCAGCCTGCGGTCGTTGAAGCCGAAGTCCGCCGCCGTCCTCGTCATGGCGTCGAGCCCGACGTCGACGCCCAGTTTCGCGAAGACCGTGTTGCAGGACCAGGTGAAGGCGTACCGCAGGGAGGCGTCCTCGCAGCCCTCGATCTCGTTCGTGAGCCTCGTCGTGGTGCCGGGGAGCCGGTAGGGGTTCGGCGACCTGCTCGGCTCGTCCACATCGCTCACCACGCCCGCGTCCAGCGCCGCCGCGGCGGTCACCACCTTGAACGTCGACCCCGGCGGATACGTCTGCCGGATCGCCCGGTTGAGCATCGGCTTGTCGTCCTCGCCGTTCAGCCGCGCCCACGCCTTCGACGCGGCCGGCCCCGTCCCGGACAGCTCCGCGGGATCGTACGACGGCGTGGAGACCAGTGCCAGGATCCGGCCGGTGGACGGCTCGATCGCGGCGACCGCCCCGCGCCGGGGGCCGAGCCCCTCGTAGGCCGCGCGCTGCGCCGCCGCGTCGAGCGTGGTGACGACCGCGCCGCCGGGGTTCCGCGCCCGGGTGACGTCGTTCAGCAGCGGAAACGGGTCGAGCATCGGGTCGGCGCCGGACAGGACGCCGTCCTCGGTGCTCTCCAGCAGCGTCGTCCCGTACAGCTGCGAGGCGAAGCCGGTGACGGACGCGTACAACGGGCCGTCCCGGTAGGTCCGTTCGTAGCGGAGCTGCTCGCCGGTGTCCTTGGAGCCGGTGACCGCGCGGCCGTCGACGACGATGTCGCCGCGGGGCTGGCCGTAACGGGCGATCGCCTGACGGCGGTTGGCGGGGTTGTGGTCGAGCGACGGGGCCTGGACGACCTGGACGCGGGTCGCGTTGACCAGAAGGGCGACCAGCAGGACGGCACACAGGCCCATGGCCCGGCGGATGTACTTGGTCATGGCGCCGGCGTCCCGTCGTACTGACCGCGGGCGCAGTCGCTGATCCGGATCAGCAGCGCCACGATGATCCAGTTGGTGACGACCGACGAGCCGCCCTGGGCGAGGAAGGG
The DNA here is from genome assembly GCF_042737005.1 of Streptomyces sp. NPDC060027. NCBI lineage: Bacteria > Bacillati > Actinomycetota > Actinomycetes > Kitasatosporales > Streptomycetaceae > Streptomyces > Streptomyces sp. NPDC060027. The sequence continues at coordinate 18,211 of NZ_JBHWVI010000031.1, read as the reverse complement.
CATCGCCATGCCGGTCAGCGGGATCAGGCCGGTCACGCCGCCCGCGATGACGAAGACCTGGAGGGCCACGATCGAGGCGAGGCCGATCGCGAGAAGCCGGCCGAAGGGGTCGCGCAGGGCGAGCCCCGCGCGGTAGCCGCGCTCCACGAGGAGGGCGTAGAGGAGGAAGATCGCGGACAGGCCGACCAGTCCGAGCTCCTCGCCTGCGGTCGCCAGGATGAAGTCGGACTTGGCGGCGAAGCCGATGAGGATCGAGTGGCCGAGCCCGAGGCCCGTCCCGAGCGTCCCGCCGGCCGCGAACGCGAAGAGGGACTGGGCGAGTTGGTTGGAACCCTGGCCCGCGGCGATCGACGCGAAGGGGTCCAGCCAGTCCTGCACCCGGCTGTGCACATGCGGCTCCAGCCGGCCGACGGCGACCGCGCCGACACAGGCCAGCAGCAGCCCCACCGCGATCCAGCCGGTGCGGCCGGTGGCGACGTACAGCAGGATCACGAACAGGCCGAAGAAGAGCAGCGACGTGCCGAGATCCCGTTCCAGGACCAGGACCAGCACGCTCAGCAGCCAGATCGCCACGATCGGGCCGAGGACACGGCCGGTGGGCAGCTGGAGTCGGCGGAACCGCCAGATCTGGCGACCGCTGTAGGCGAGCGCGTTGCGGTTGGCGGCGAGGTAGCCGGCGAAGAACACCGCGAGCAGCACCTTCGCGAACTCGCCCGGCTGGATGGAGAATCCGGCGATCCGGATCCAGATGCGGGCGCCGTTCACCGCCGGGAAGAAGATCGGCAGGACGAGCAGGGCGAGCGCGCAGACCACCGAGACGTAGGTGTAGCGCTGGAGGACCCGGTGGTCGCGCAGGAAGAGCACCGCGACGATGAAGAACGTGACGCCGAGCGTCGACCAGATCAGCTGGATGGGCGCCGCCTGGTCGGCCGGGGTCTCCAGGTCGAGCCGGTAGATCAGCACCAGGCCCAGGCCGTTGAGGAGGACGGCGATGGGCAGCAGCAGCGGGTCGGCGTACGGGGCCCGGAGGCGCACGGCGACGTGGGCGAGCAGCGCGAGCACGCCGAGCCCGGCGCCGTAACCGGCGGCGCCGGGCGGGAGGGTGCCGTTCTTGGCGAGACCGACAGCGCAGTAGCCGTACACGCAGAGCAGGACGGCGACGACGATGAGGGTGAACTCGATGCCACGGCGCCTGGGCAGGCGTTCGGCGGGAGGGGCCGGGTCCGCCGCCACGGCCGTTCCGGACATTCCGGGCTGGATCATGTCCGGAACGTAGCAAGCGGGCGACCCGATGTCCCGTTATGTGAAGACGGACAGGCCGTTCCGGTTCGCCTTCGGGGGTGTCAGCACCAGCGGGGGGCCGGGCCGATGTTGTCGATGTACCGGGCGGCGCCCCAGGCCCAGGTGCCGTCCGTGAGGAGGTACCAGAGGGGGTTGCCCTGGACGTTCTGGCCCGAGGTCTTGCAGTAGATGGAGACGATCTCGCCGTGCCGCGCGACGCGGATCAGCTGGCTGCCGCGGGTCGGGGCGCTGCGCAGGGGCAGCCCGTCACTGGCGCTGATCCTGCCCCTGTACAGGCGCGGGTTGTTCTGGCTGTTGCTGTTGCCGGTCGCCGGTTCGCGGCCGTTGCCGCCGCCACCGTTGTTCCAGGTCTGGCCGTTGCCGCCGCCACCGTTGTTCCAGGTCTGGCCGTTCCCGCCACCGCCGTTGTTCCAGGTCTGGCCGTTGCCGCCGTCACCGCCGCCACCGGTCGCCGGTTCGCGGCCGTCGCCGCCGCCACCGCCGTTGTTCCAGGTCTGGCCGGTGCCGCCGTCTCCGCCGCCGTTGCTCCACTCGTGGATGCCACCGCTTCCGGAGCCCCCCTCGCCGTCGGCGAGGGCGGGGGTGGCCGCGGCGAGGGCGACGAGGCTGCCGGCGGCGAGCGCTATACCGATTCGGGTGTACGTGGATCGCAGGGCCATGGGGGCTCCTCCGGAAAGGGGGTGAACCTGACTTATCGCCACATTAGGATCGGGAGCCGGAGAGCGCAGTTCACACTCCGCCATCGGAGACGCCGGGCTCCTCCCGTCCGCTCTGAGGGAGCGTCAGCGTCGCCACCGCTCCGCCGTCCGGGGCGTTGGCGAACGCCAGGCGCGCGCCCAGGACCTCCGCCTGGCCGAGCGCGATGGTCAGGCCGAGGCCGTGGCCCTTGGAACCGCCCTCGGTGCGGAAGCGCTGCGGCCCGTGCTCCACGAGGTAGTCCGGATAGCCGTCCCCGTGGTCCCGGACGGTGACGACCGGGCCGTCCAGGGTCAGGACCACGGGCCCTCTGCCGTGCTTGTGGGCGTTGGCCACCAGATTCCCGAGCACCCGCTCCAGCCGGCGCCGGTCGGTCTCGACCCGCGCACCCCGCACCACCCGGACCGCGGTGTCGGACCCCGACGCGCGCACCACCCGCTCGGCCAGCGGCACCAACGGCTCCGAGTCCAGCTCCAGACGCTCGCTGCGGGCGTCCAGACGGGAGATCTCCAGAAGGTCCTCGGTGAGGGTGCGCAGTGCGGCCACCCGGTCGCGCACCAGCTCGGTCGGCCGCCCCGGCGGGAGCAGTTCGGCAGCCGCGTGCAGCCCGGTCAGCGGAGTGCGCAGCTCGTGCGCCACATCCGCGGTGAACCGCTGCTCGCTCAGCAGCTTGCCCTGCAACGACGACGCCATCGTGTCGAGCGCGCCGGCGACCGCGGCCACCTCGTCCTGCGGACGTTTCGGATCCTGGGCGCGCGGGTCGTTGACGCGCGCGTCCAGGTCGCCTCCGCTGATCCGGCGCGCCACCCGCGCCGTCGCGTGCAGCCGACGGGTCACCCGGGTCACCGCGAACGCCCCCACCAGCAGCGTCACGCCGATCGCCAGCGCCGACGACCACACGATCGCCCGGTCCAGCGCGTCGATGGTGTGGGCGCCCTGGGCGTAGTCGTACTGGACGGCCAGCGCGCGTCCACCGTCGGCGGGCCCGGCCGCCCACATCGTGGGGTGCGTGTCGTGGTCGCCGACCATCGAACCGCGCTTCCCGTGCACCGCCAGCTCCCGCAGCCGCGCGGGCAGCCCGGGCGGGTCGACGCCCGCGCCCGGCGGCAGCCGGTCTCCCGCCTCGTAGGCCGCCGTGACGTCGGTGAGCCGGTCCAGCGCGCGGCCGCGCGCCTCGCCGACGGTCTGGTCGGTCACCGAGACATGCACGAGGACGCCCAGCAGGGCGGCGAGTCCGCAGCACATCACCGCGATGAACGCGGCCGCCTTCCAGGTCAGGGTGGCGGTCCACCGAGGCAGGCGCAGGGGCCGCCTCATGAACCGCCTCATGAGCCGCTCGCGGACGGGGAGAGCGTGGGGGAGACGGAGACGGAGACGGAGACGGGGACGGAGGCGGAGGGGGAGAGGGTGAGGGAGGGGGAGGTCGGCGGTGCCGACGTGGGTCGGCCCGGCGGCGTCGGCGGTCCGACCCGCAGGATCTCGTCGCGGGCCGCCAGCATCGCGTTCTGGTGCGGGTCCCAGGACCAGACCGTACGGAACTCGTATCCCGGCAGGGTCGAGGGCGAGCGGATGATCACGTCACGGCCCGCGAGTTCCACGCTGACCACGCTGTCCGAGGTGCCCATGACCTGCACCAGCCGGTGGCGCAGGAACGCGTACACGCGTACCGCCAACTGGTGGGCGGGGAAGCGGATGCCGAGCACCATGTCGTCCTTCCCGTCGCCCGTGAGATCCCGGTAGTACGCCTGGAGGACCGGGCACTTCCCGCCCCGCGTGCCGCCCTCCCCGCAGTCCTTGAGCTGCTGGACCGTCTGGGCGTACATCGCGTGCGGCCCGCTGTAGTCGTCCGGATGGGCGGCGACCTCGGCGCGCACCACGGCCACCGGATCGACCTGGTGGATGTCGTCGCCGGGAGCCGTGACGCCCTTGACGGTCTCGGTGTCCGCCTCGCCGTAGTCGATGGCGGGGGTCGAGGCGGGCGGCAGCTGCGGCCACAGTCTGGTCGGGCCGACGGCGGTGGAGGTCGCGCCCGCGGCGCGCGGAGCGCCGGAGTCGCCGCACCCCGCCAGGGACGCCGCCAGCACGGCGGCGACGGCGGCAGCGAGGACGGCGCGCCGGGGGTCGCCCGTCCCGCGCGCGAGGCGGCTGTGGGTCACTGCGCTCCTGTGTCCGGGCCGCCCCGTCCGCGGGCGGTGCCGCGCCGCTACCGCACGAGATCGGCGAAGGAAGTGCTGCCGTCGGCGCGGTGGCCGTCCACGAGGGCCCGCGCCGGGCCATCGGGCACGGCGCGGAACGACCGGCCGTCGCCCCGTACACCTTATTCACCATTCACACGGAAGTCCTTTTTGTTCCCCCGGGTCGTGGCCAGGCGCCCGAGCGCTCCTACTCCGCGAGTTCCTCAAGGAGGCGAGCCGTGGTGAGCCCGGCCCGCAGGTACTCCACGAAGAGTTCGTTGTGCAGTGCCCAGGGCGAGCGTCGGGCCCTGATCAGCTGTATCGCGTCGTCGGTGGTGTGCCCCGCGAGGACGAGTGCGTGCGCGACGACCAGCCCCGAGCGGTTGTAGCCGTGATAGCAGCGGACGAGCACCCGGCGCCCGTCCTCCAGCGCGTCGTCGGCGGCCCGCGCGAGCCGCATGACCCCCGTGAGCTGCGTACCGTCCAACGGCCCGTCCGGTATCGGCCACACATAGTGTTCGACCCCCGGGTCGGGCCCGTGCCCCGGCAGCCGCAGCAGCGACAGGACCAGGTCGAACTCATCGCGTACGACGGCGGATTCGGGCTGTCCCGAACGCCCCGCGAACTCGTGGCCGCCCATCCACAGGCCGGGCACGATCTCGCTCCACGGGCTGTCCGGGGACGGAACATCCGGATACTTCCTGCGAGTCCGCAACGGGGCCTCCCACCCAACTCCCCCAACTGCTCCCAAAGGTAACCGGGTTCTTGCCCCTGGAGCACCCCGCCTGTTCCCATGGTCGTGGGGTGATGGTGCATGAACCGACTGCGCGTCATACCGGCCTGGCGCCACGGACAGGAGCGCCTGTACGTGTGCCTGACCGACGGGAGGAACGTCGCCTGGTACGACCGTGAGGCGGCCCGGGTCAACCTGCTCAGCGAGGACCGGCGCGAGGACGTGCTCGATGCGCTGGGCCCGTTCCTGACCGGCCCGGTGACGGTCGGGCCGCCCCCCGTCCCCACCCCGGCCGAGCTGGCCCGGCTGACACTCCACCCGGACGACGATCTCGCGCCGAACCGGCCCGGCGAGGCCCTGCTGATCGCCCTCGACCGCGACCCGGGCCCGGCGCACCGGCTGCGCCCCGACCCGCGCCGCCGCGCACTCGCCGCCGAGCAGGCCGTGGGCGCGGCCCTCGACCGGCTGGAGGGGGGCGGCTGGCACACCCTGCACTCGATCCCGCTCCCGGGCGGAGACCGCGTCCACCACCTGGCGATCGGCCCCGCCGGCCTCTTCTGCGTCCACGCTCTGTACGCCCGCAAGCAGCGCGTCCGGGTCGCCCACCCGATGGTCGCCGTCGGGCGCCGTGAACCGTACCCGCTGCTCCGCCGGGTCCGCGCGGGCGCCGACCGCGCGTCCCATGCCCTGACGGCCGAGGTCCACGCCGTCCTCGCCGTGGCCGACCCCGCCGGCCTCGACGCGCCGGCACCACCGCGCGGGGTCCGCGTCCTGCGGGACACCGACCTCGCGGGCCTCGCCCGGCTCGGCGGGGTGCTCAAGCCGGCCGATGTGGAGGCCCTGCACGCGATGGCCCGGGACCGGCACACCTGGCTGCGGGTGTGAGCCGGACGCGTACGCTCCGTGAGCTCCGCCGGGGCGTTCAGGGCAGCGGGCTCGCGCGCTCCGGGTCGAACAGCGGGGCCAGCAGGTCGCCGAACTCCCGCACGCGGGAAGCGATGTCCGGCGCCCGGAAGACCAGCCGGTCCGGGGTCCCGCACGCCTCGACCTCGTCCCAGGTCACGGGCGCCGAGACCGTCGGCTCCGCCCGCGCCCTGAGCGTGTAGGGGGTGGCCGTCGTCTTGCGCCCGGCGTTCTGGCTCCAGTCGACGAACACCTTCCCGGGCCGCAGGCTCCGCGTCATCCGGTGCACGACCTGCCGGGGCAGCGCCTTCTCCGCCTCCACGGCCAGTTCCTTCGCGTACGCGCTGACATCGGCGGAGGGGGTCGGCGCGACGGCGGCCAGCAGATGCAGCCCCTTCGACCCGGACGACTTCGCGTACGCCTCGATCCCGTCGGCGGCCAGCCGCTCGCGCAGCCACAACGCCACCTCACAGCACTCCACGACCGTCGCCGGCGCCCCCGGATCGAGGTCGAAGACGATCCGGTCGGCGATCCCGGGTGTGTCGATCGTCCACTGCGGTGTGTGGAACTCGGTCACGAGGTTCGCCGCCCACATGAGCGAGGGCAGGTCCTGGACGAGGACCATGCGCGCGGGCCCCTCGGTGCGCGGCACCTCGGCCGTTCTGACCCAGGCGGGCGTACCGGGCGGCACGTTCTTGGTGAAGAAGACCTGTCCGTCCGGCCCGTCGGGATACCGGAGGAAGGAGACCGGCCGGTCACGCAGATGGGGGAGCAGTACGTCCGCCACGGTGGCGTAGTAGTGCAGCACCTCGCCCTTGGTGAAGCCGGTGGCCGGATGGAGGACCTTCTCCAGGTTGGTGAGCGCGAGCCTTCTGCCCTCCACCTCCGTGATCGGCGTCATACGATGAGAATCCCACGAAAAAGGCACAAAAACGGCTCAAAGTGATCGGAAGGGTGCTGCACGTGCGATCCATCTGGAACGGCGCCATCTCCTTCGGCCTGGTCAGCATCCCCATCAAGGTCGTGAACGCCACGGAGAGCCACTCGATCTCCTTCCGCCAGATCCACCTCGACGACGGCGGCCGCATCCGCTACCGCAAGGTCTGCGAACTGGAGGACAGCGAGGTCTCGACCGCGGAGATCGGCAAGGCCTACGAGGACGCGGACGGCACACTGATCCCGATCACGGACGAGGATCTGGCCTCGCTCCCCATCCCGACGGCCCGGACGATCGAGATCGTGGCCTTCGTCCCGGCCGACCGGATCGACCCGCTCCAGATGGACACGGCGTACTACCTTTCCGCGAACGGCGTCCCGGCCGCCAAGCCGTACGTCCTGCTGCGCGAGGCCCTCAAGCGCAGCCAGAAGGTCGCCGTGGCGAAATTCGCGCTGCGCGGGCGGGAGCGGCTCGGCATGCTGCGCGTCGTCGGGGACGTGATCGCCATGCACGGCCTGCTCTGGCCGGACGAGATCCGGGCCACCGACGAGGTCGCCCCGGACGCCGACGTCACCGTCCGCGACAAGGAACTCGACCTGGCCGACGCCCTGATGGACACCCTCGGCGAGGTCGACCTCGCGGACCTGCACGACGACTACCGCGAGGCCGTCGAGGAACTCGTCACCGCCAAGGCCGAGGGCCACGAGGCACCCGCCACCCCCTCCGGGGAGAAGTCCGGCGGCAAGGTGCTGGACCTGATGGCCGCCCTGGAGAAGAGCGTGCGCGCGGCCAAGGAATCGCGGGGCGAGGAGACCGACGAGGCCGAGGAGACCACCGGGACCGGCGACGACGCCGAGGTCACCCACCTGCCGTCCCGCAAGTCCGCCGCCGGCGGACCGGCCCGTACGGCGCCCAAGGAGGTCGGCGGCAAGAAGTCGACGTCCACGGCGAAGAAGGCGGCGGCCAAGAAGGCCGCGGCCAAGAAGTCGACGGCGAAGAAGTCGACAGCGAAGAAGACCGCCAAGACGACCGCCAAGACGGCCGACGGTGCCACCGCGAAGTCGACCGGCGGCACGGCCGGCTCCCGGACGTCGGCCAAGAAGGCCGCCGCCAAGAAGACGACCACGAAGAAGACGGCACCGCGTAAGCGGGCGTCCGCGTAACGCCCTGGCGCCGGACGTCCGGGGCTCGTCGCCGGACTGTGGTGCCTCACGCCCGGCGCCGGACTCCGGCGCTCAGGCGCCCGGTGTCGGACTCCGGTGTTCGACGCCCGGTGCCGGACTCCGGCGCTCAGGCGTTCGGGATGGGGCTCGGTGTCTTCCGCCGGCACAGGCCCTTGAGGCCGCCTCTTTCCGTGCCCTGAGGGTGCCCACTGCGGAGAGGGGCGCGAAGACGGGCCACGCCGCGTTGTGCGGGGCGACCGGGCCACGCCATGCTGGAGGGCGAACGGGCCGCGCCATACCGGAGATCGACCGGAGGGTCACGCCGTGGTGGAGGGCGACTGGGGCACGCCGTGATGGAGGTCGACCGGGCAAGGTCACGCTGGAGGACGACCGGGCCACGCCATGCTCAAGGACGACCGGGCACGCCAGGCTGGAGGGCGAACTGTGACAGGGCCGTCCGTGACCCTCGTCCGTGCCTGCCTGCGTGACGGCTCGGGCGGCAGCCCCACGGCGGTGGTGCTGGAGGAGGCGCCGCTGAGCCTGCGTGACGCGGAGCGGCGCCGGGTGCCGGTGGAATCGGGTACGTCGCACGCCGTCTTCGTCCGCGTGCACCCCGGCGAGACCCGCGAACCGATCGTGGACCTGCGATTCTTCACCGCGGAGGGGGAGTTGCCGGCCTGCGGCCACGGCACGGTCGCCGCACTGGCGTACCTCGCGTCGCGCAACGGCGCCCCAGCACCCCGCCGGGCCACCGTGCGGACATCGACGCGCGTCTTCGACGGCTGGTCCGAACCGCGTGGCGTCCACTTCGCCGCCGCCTTCGACCCCGGCCCCGTCGGCCTGCGCGAACCGACCGAGACCGAACGCACCCTGGCCTTGTCCGCCCTGGGTCTGGTGCCGGACGAGTCCGGCTCCGACGTGCGCGTCGCCGCGTTGGGGAGGGAACGGCTCCTGGTGCCCGTTCCCGACCGCGCGGCCCTCGCCGCACTGACCCCTGACCTCGACCGGCTCCGCGACGCCTGCGACCGCTTCGGCCTGCTGGGCGCGTACGCCTACTCCCCGCCGTCGCCCTCCGGCTCCCTGGCGGCCCGTATGTTCGCACCGTCGATCGGCGTCCCGGAGGACATCGCCAACGCCAACAGCGGCGCCTGCCTCGCCGCACACCTGGCCGGACAGGGCACAGCCGAGCTCACCATCGACATGGGCGACGCACTCGGCAACCCCGCCACGATCAGCGCGACGGCATACTCCTCCGGCCACCAGGGGCAGCGGATCCGACTGGGAGGAACGGCGCGGGTCGACCAGGAGCGGACGGTGTCCGAAGCCTAGCCACGCGGTTGGGGGCCGGACCGAAGGGCGGCGGATCGACCGGCGGGCGGCAGATCGGCAGACCGACTGACCGACGGGTACGGATCGCCCGGCCCGCGAGGGCGAAGCGGGTCCAGGAGGCAGCCGCCCGCAGATTCAGAAGCCCTCGGGCGCCACTCGGGCGGAGCTCAGTCGTCATCGCCACCACCGCCACCACCACCGCTGCTGCGACCGCGCTTGCTGGAACTGCTCAGCACCTCGCCGGCCGCGATCGTCACGACCGCCACGACGTGGACCCATCGGGGGGCACCACCCCTGGCATCCCGGTACACGCACACGCATCCCGCGACGACGAGCAGCAGAACTCCGAGCAGCACGATGACGGTCATGGATCTCCCCCTGATGGTTCGCGCCTCGATCTTCTCCGTAGGCGCGACTCGATCTTCTCAGTAGGAGGGGGCGCCGGGTCCCGCGGTTGCACGGGCCTGAGAATGCCTGCTCGTACGGCCCGCAGCGGGCGGCACTCGCCGACCTCGCGGACACCTTCGTCCAGGAGATGAGCACCTTGCGCGAGCGGGCATCGAGGGCGCTTCGGACGGCTCCTGAAGCCGTCCGTCGCCTGTCGCCCATGGGCTACGGCGAGACAGCCGGCGCCTCCACGAGGTACTCCGGCACTCCTCCTGGGAGCAGCCCCAGGGAACCGATCGTGGGCCGCGTGCTGGAGGGCGACGCGAACGCTGCGCGCTCGCGGCGGAACGTCCTCGGCCGGGTCGCCTCCGTACACTGACGGGCATGGCATGCCGCATCAGCGAGTTGGTCATCGACGCCGCCGACCCCGACCGGCTGGCCGCGTTCTGGAGCGAGGTCCTCGGCTACGTCGAACTCGGCCGGGAGGACGACGGAAGCATCGAGATCGGGCCGCCCGACGTCGGCTTCGGGGGCCTGCAGCCCACCCTCATCCTCAGCCCCAGCAACGCCCCGCGGACCGGGAAACTCCGACTGCACATCGACGTCAACGCCACCGACCGCGACCAGGACGCCGAGCTGGAACGGCTGCTCTCCCTCGGTGCCAGGCCGGCCGACGTCGGCCAGACCGGAACCGAGAGCTGGCACGTCCTGTCCGACCCGGAAGGCAACGAGTTCTGCCTCCTGCACACCCGGCTCCAGCCGCTCTGACCCACACGCCCCGCCACCGAGCCACCAGACCACCGACCTTCGAGCGAGGTGGCAGACCACCGACCTTCGAGCGAGGTGGCCGGGGCTCGCCCGTCACTGTCGGCACCCGAACTCGCGCTTGTTCTCGGCGTCTCAGCGGACAGGTCGTTCGGGGATCCTCGCAAGGACCTTCTCGGCGACGTCGAGGAGAGCGCTGTCGTTCGGGAGGGCTCCGGACTTGCTCCACACGGTGATGTCGCAGTAGCCGCCTCGGTCATCACGGTCCAGGGCCATGGACAGCGTCCTGGCCAGCGGGCCTTGTTCGACCGGTCCGCCGGATCCGCCACCACTCCCGAGATTGATCTCGATCTTCATGGTGTGATCCGAGAAGAGGACCGCGGGCCGGCCGAGAAGCGTAAGCGTCTTGATGTCCTGCTCGTCCCCGAACTTCATGAGGTTCACGTACTGGTCGGTCGTCAGCTCGTTGTAAGTGGCCGAGACGTTCACGGTGTACGTGTCGAACGTGACCTCGGCCTCCGGCTGGGCGACCCTCCCAGCAGTCAGAAGAGCGGTGTTGTTGGTGCTGGAGACAGAGGTCGCGGTCTCTCCGGGCGTTCCAAGGAGCTCGGCCAGATCCGGCCGGTTGAGCGCTTCGCACAGCTCTTCACCGGTCACAGGCCGGGGTGTGTCCTTGTAGGCCTTCGGAAGCTTCTCGTGCGCCCCGCCCGAACACGAGGCGGGCTGCGCGGCGTTGTCGTCGGACGGCACGAAGCGTGGGGACAGCCACAGCACGGCCGCGATTGCCCCGAACACGGCCACGGCCGCGACGGCCTGGCTCCATGCGTTGTGCTCCTTCTCCGGAGTCTTCGGGCCGGGCCGCGGCCCGGTTCCGGCCTGGGCCTGGGCCTGGGCTTGGGCTTGGGCTTGAGTGTGGGCGGCAGCGTCGACTGCCGCCCCGTCCGCGGAGGCTGCCGGACTCGGGTTCCGGCGTGCGCGCAGGGCCCGGATCACCACGTAGACGCGTATTGCGGTGAACACGATGAACACCACGCCGAGACCGGCCGCGACCCGATCGTGATCGCGGAAGGCGAGATACATGATGCGTACGCCGAGAACCGACCCGACCGCGATGAGCAGGGGTTCGCGGACCCAGAAGGGCAGGAGACGGAGGAGGAAACCGAGCATCCGGCGATCTCATCAGGACAAGATCACATTCGCCATGACGGAAGCCACAGTTCCGGGCACGTGCAGGGCCTGCCGAAGCAAGAGTTGTCCGTGTGGCGCAGGGTGAACGGGCGCCGGGTGAGGTCCGGCACCGACCGCGGGAATCGGTCCATGGCGTTCCGGGCACTCCGACCGACTACACCACCCAGCGGAACACCATCTACGCCCCGGGCTATTGCGGCCCTTGTAGGGGTATGCCACGCACGGCATGAACCATGGAGGCGTGGGTTGTGCAGTAGCGGAGCCGTCAGCCGGCTCGCTACCCGCCGCCGAGGGAACGAGCGCCCTCATCCGCCACGCAAGAGGGGGCGTGGCACGGATGAAACTGGTCACGATGGGAGCAGATCCGGGACAGGAATGGGAGTCCGCGAAAGCTACGAGTGGTGGTCACGAACTCGGCGCTACCGTGATCGATCGGCAGCCGGAATCCGAATCGGAACACGCAACTGTCAGGACGAGAGCAACGTGCAAGTGTGGGAGAGGTCCGGCCCAGAGAACGTCCGCTTTCGCGCTACGCGCCCTGGCCAACGACGGCTTGCGGTCTTGGCGTCACGGACCCGGCATGCGCCGCGCTGAAGGACAACACCGACTGAGGAGTTGACGTGGCCGTCCCGAACGGACCCGTACGCGGCCCATTTCCCGTGGACCGCCCCCGTTTCATCACCGGAGCAGCCCGCCCCGGGGCGGGCGAGTGTGTGGTGGTCCTCCTCGGCACCGCGCTCCACTGTCTGCCCAAAGGGGAGTTGCCTACATCGGGACAGCGGTGGTTCCGGCCCACGAGCGAGTACTGGGTTGTCAACGTCGCGGTGGAGAGCATGTCTTTCGCTGTTGAACTCGACAGCGCCGACAAGGGCTTGCGCTTTCACGGCACCATCGATGTCGACTGGCGCATTGCCGATGCCAAACTGGCGGTGGAGCGGGGCCGATTCGATGTGCAGCGGCTGCTCAGGCGCCTGATTGTGCCTCGCCTCAGCACCGCTGCGAAGGACTGCGCGTACGACGCCGTGAGGGAGCTGGAGGAGCGCCTCGAGCGCGAGCAGTTCACCGGTGAGAGTGGTGATGGTCTGCTGGAGGTCGTGGACATCAGCTTTGATCTGCGTCCCGATCCTGGAGCCACCGAGATTCTCCGTGCCGGAGCGCTGGGGCAGATGCGGCGCAGCCAAGCCACCGAGGTCCTGGAGGAGGGCGACACCGGGATCACCGCCCATGTGATGAGCCAGAATCCAGAGGTTGCCCTGGAGATCTACCGCAACATGCGCGATGACAAGCGTTTCGCGCTGCTCGCCCAATTGGAGGTCGCCAAGGCTATGCATGCGCTGGAAGGCAGCGAGGAGCACGAGCGGGCGCAGGCTGTCCACGAGTTGCTGGCCCAACTGGGCGTGTCTCTGCCGGGCGGGGCTCACGAACTACCCCTGCCGCGTCCCGCCGGTGACCCCCTCCAGCTCGACCGGGTGCGACCGGAGCCTCGGGCCCGTCGGGCCCGGCGCAACAACCGCGGCGAAGACCTCGACGATGCAAACGAGAGCGCGGATCCCGACGAGGGCGGCCAGGGAAAGCGTGCACACCGCGTGGACGAATAGAGGGATCGGCCGCCAGTGATCGAACCCTTCAAGGACCTGTGGGAGGTGTGGCAGGACGCCTTCTCGTGGTTCGTCTATCCGATTCGCATGCCGCTACTGATCATCGCCTGGGTCGTACTGATTCGGCTCACTGCGCGATGGGTTGTGTCCCCGCTGGGAGAAATCGTCGCCTGGACAAGCCCGAAGCTCGCGTGGCTCATCGGGACCGTGTTGCTCGCCCCGGAGTATGCGTACACGATGCGGCTCATCGACCAGGGATCGGGTATTCCTCTGGCGTTGCGTCTGTACGGTGAATGGGTGGAGAACGTCACGGACTGGACAACGGCATCCGGGCGAGCTCTGGCCAGGCGCATCAAAGGCTTTGCCGCTGTCTCCACCATGGCCGCCTTCGCGTTGGTTCTCCTGTGGGCCGCTATCTACAACGTGAACGTGCTGGGCCGTTCCGACGAGCTTGATTCGCCGAAAGCGCCAGTGACGATCTGGTGGGAGTCCTTCCAGGTGTGGGTCGATGACCCGCAGCACCCGCTGTGGAGAGACACCCCTGCCGCGCTTCGGTCCCCACAGCCCACGCCACACCCGTGACCTCGGGAGAGCGCCCATGGTTGATCTCAACGGCGGCCTGGTTCGTCAGGGGATGACGACTGGACGCGCGGGCCGGACGGCGTTGAGCTGGTGAAGTTCTTCGTCGGCGAGGCGGGCGATGGCTCAGCCGACCGCACTCGGGACCCGCGGTCTGCCCCGGCCGGTGGATTCCGCGAGGCCGACGGCGCAGCCGACATCACGTCGGTCGGCTGACCCGATTCCGCGGCGAGGGTCCTTTCCCGGTCCGGTCCCGATTCAAGAGGAACAGCCCTCACGGTCGGGTCGGCCGGGCCGGCCTCTTCGCCCAGAGCCGCGCCGCCCACCCGTGGAGCCGCAACCGATCCTCGACCTCCGGCATGCCACCGCCCTTCGCCCTTTCCGTCCAAGCCAGGACTTCCCGTTGGGTCATCAGGGCGTCGGGGTGGTCGGGGCCTTGCACGCGCCGTCGGTCGGACGCCAGGGCCGCGAACGCCTCTGCCGCCCCCGCCGCATCCCCCGCCTCCCCCCGCCAATAGGCCAGGTTGTGGCGGGCGGCCAGGGTGTCGGGGTGGTCGGGGCCCTGCACGCGCCGTCGGTCGGACGCCAGCGCCGCGAACGCCTCTGCCGCCCCCGCCGCATCCCCCGCCTCGCCCTGCCAGCGAGCCAGGCTGTGCCGAACGGCCAGCGTGTTCGGGTGGGTGGGGCTTTGAGTACGCAACTGGTCCGCCAACAGTTCCGTCAAGGCGTCTGCGGCTTCCGCCGCATTCCCCAGCTCTCCCCGCCAGCGAGCCAGGCTGTGCCTGACAGCCAATGTATTCAGGTGATCAGCACCCTGCACACGCAACTGGTCCGCCAACAATTCCGTCAAAGCATCAGCGGCCCCCGCCGCATTCCCCAGCTCTCCCCGCCAGCGAGCCAGGCTGTGTCTGACGGCCAATGTGTTGGGGTGATCAGCACCCTGCACACGCGACTGAACCTCCACGAGCTCTGCGAGCGCGGCGGCCGCCTTGGCCATGTGGCCGGCCTCTCCCCGCCACCGAGCCAGGTTGTGGCGGGCGGCCAGGGTGTCGGGGTGGTCGGCGCCTTGCACGCGCCGCCGGTCGGACACCAGCTCCGCAAAGGCGTCCGCGGCGCCCGCCGCATCCCCCGCCTCCCCACGCCACGACGCACAGTTGTTCCGGGCGGCCAAGGTGTCGGGGTGGTCGGCGCCGAGATAGTGGTCGGCCTTCTCGTGCAGGGCGCGGAAGTGGTCAACGGCTGCGGCGAACTGCCCGGACTCACCGAGGCTTCTCCCGGCGCGGTAGAGCACGTGGTGAACACCGTCGGAGTACAGATCTGCGCCTTCGGCCAGGTGTGCCAAGGCGCTGGTGTTGGCGCGCAACGCCTGCGCGAAGCGGGTGTCGAGTTCCGACTCGGGCCAAGCGTCCATCAACGCGTCAGCCGCCGCGTGGGCCATGTGACGGCGGGCATCGGCAGGGAGACTGTCCCGGGTGGCGCGTTGGACGAGCTGGTGTACACGTACGGTTCTGACGTGGTCGTCCAGCGTGTGGTCAAGCAGGCTGAGACGATGCGCGGCGCGCAGGGCCAGAACGGCGTCCTGAGCCGTCGGAGCTGAGGAGGCGCCAGCGGGTGCATGCGGGGCAGGCACGCCACCGGGGTGGGTGTGCGCTCGAGTCAGCGCCAGGTAGTCCAAGGCCGAGGTACTGGTGAAGACGGCTTGGGGGATGCCGTTGGGGTCAAGCATGCTGGCCAAGCACAGCATCGGCCGCGCGAGACCAACTGGGCGCAGGCAGTCGGCCCGTTCAACGGACAAGGACCAGGCAGCCGCGACTGCATCCTCTTGGTCGTCGGGCAGATGATCGGGGGCGGCGTCAGCCAGGGTACGCGTGCGGTCTGCGAGCAGAGCCCGGTAGTCAGCGATGCCCTGCCCCGTATCGACGAGGTAGGCAGCGGCCTGGGACAGGGCGAGCGGCAGAAATCCCAGATCGCGGGCAAGCGCAGCAGTCTCGACAGGCTGTGCGGGGCGTTCGGGAACGTCCAGAGCTTTGGTCAGGTACGAGGTGGCTTCCTGGGAGGTGAACGTGCCCACGTCGACGCGGGGGCGACCGTCACCGACCAGAGCGGCGTCCCGGCGCCGCGTGGTTACCAGCGTCCGCCCGTGAGGGTGGGGTGGTGGCCACAGCCGGTGCAGGTCGCCGGGATCGACCACGTCGTCCAGCACCACAAGCCAGCGGCACCGAGGGTGCCCGGGAGCCGCCTCCAGCCACCCGAGGAACATCTCCGCGGCACGCTCGCGCTCACGCGCATCAGCCCGGCACAGCACCTCGCCCGCCTGAGCAAAGGCCACCAACACCGCGTCGCGGCTCGCCGCATTCACCCACACCAGGACGTCGACTTTCCTTGCGTGCAGAACTGAGCGGGCGTAGTCCGCCGCCAACTGCGTCTTGCCCACCCCTCCCAGCCCGCTCAGTACTTGCCCCGTCACCCCCGTCTCGCTTCCGTCATCCAGCCAAGAACGCAACCGGGCCGCCTCTGCCCGAGCTTGGAACCCGGAGGATCTCGGCGGTATGGCTCCCAACACGCGCGGCCAGGCGGACGGTTCCCGGGGCCCGGGACCGCCCGCTGGGGGATGCACATGCATGTCCCCCGCGACCTGGATGGCATCTCCTTGCGCCCGTGCCTGCTGCCAGATACGGCGCTGCCCCGAACGCTCCACGACCGGCCCCCTGACTCAGCTGCGGTTCCCGCCGACCTGATCGATGTCGCCGCCGCCGTCGCTGCGGGCCTTCTGCCGCACGTCCTCACCCACCGCACCAGCGGGCGCCCCGCTCCCCACACTGCCCCCTGTCTGCCGGACACCGCCCCGGCCGCGCGCGGACTGCCGAACCCGACGGGTCCCCGACCCGCCGGCCTGCGACGCCCACCAGCCCAGCGCTGCCAGAACCCCCGCCGCGATCACACCGGCCACCGGACCGATCACATCCCACGGATCGTCGCCCCCCTCCGACGACACCGCCCATGGAACCGCCACGGCGCCAAACGCCACCAGCGACCCCGCCACCGCCACCAGCCACCGCACCGCAGCCTGCACACTCGCCCCCGAGCCATCTCGCCAACACACGCGCAAGCAATTCATGCTGGCACGCCGACGCCCGCACCAACCCGAAGAAGCCGGAATCCGGCCCGGCCACCCACGGGCACTGTGGCACCGCGGGGCCGGTGGAGTGACTTTGGCCGGGAACTGCGTCCCTCCGGTGGCTGGTGGCGCCCGAGCCGGCCGTTCCTCGGCAGCGCCGGGAGGGAATCCGTGTCGGCCCCGGAGACGTGGCCGCCATCAAGACCACTGCGGACATGTTCGCCGAACTGGACGACCGGTTCGGCGGCGACCACGCACGCGATACCCAGGTAGGCGCCGTCCGCGATCCCGGTCGTTCCGGCCGCCGCGGCCGGCAGGTCCTACCTTGATCGGTGTACTGACCGCGCAGGAGCGGCGCGACTTCGGTGCTGAGGTACTGGATCGCCTCTCCGCCTCGCGGGAGGCGGAGATCGTCTGATGCCCCATTGTGATTCGCGGGTGTACAACCCCGTGTGGATGCCGGCTGTCTGTAGGGCGCTGGAGGGATGAGCCTTCGGTGCATTTTCGTAAGGAGATTGGGGATCAGGTGGGGAAGCAGGTCTGGAGAGTCGTCGTGGCCGGTGGTGCGGCGGCGGTGTTCACGGCCATGGCCGCGGTGCCGGCCGGGGCGGCCGAGGGCGGGGTCTCGTTCACCCGTGTCCAGGTGAACGGCGGCAAGCCGATTGTGATCGGGGTGTCGAAGGAGGTCGCGGCGCCCGCCTCCTTCCGGATGGCGACCACTCACAAGTGGAAGTGGCCAGCGGTGTTCCTGTACCGCGGTGGTGCGGGTGATCGGCTGTGGCACGCCGTCGAGACGAGCGACTGCATCAAGGTGAGCTCGGGCGTCTGCGACTTCAACGAGACGATGTACTTCGACCCGAGCGTGTGGGACATGCGTAACAGCGAGGCCGGGGCCTGGAAGGTCGGGGCCGAGGTGTACTTCGAGGGCGGCGGTGGTGACACCGACGACAAGGGGCTGACGGTCCACGTCAAGCGCAACTCCCGCCTGACCGTCAACGCCTCGCCCGAACCGGTGTCCAAGGACAGGACCATCACCGTGACCGGAAAGGTCACGCGGGCCAACTGGGAGACCAGGAAGTACGCCTCCTACGGAGGCCGCCTGGTGAGCCTGCAGTTCAAGCCTGCCGGCACCGCCTCCTACACCACGGTGAAGAAGGTGTACGCGAACGGCTCGGGTGATCTCAGGACGACCGTGAAGGCCTCCAAGACGGGTACGTGGCGCTGGGTGTACTACGGCAACGCCACCACCGGGCCGTCGACGTCGTCCGGGGACAACGTCGTGGTGAAGTGATGTCCGCGGTGCTGGCGGGCTGGTGGGGGCCGAGCCGGCGGTAACGGC